>JAUVJB010000242.1 GCA_030592465.1 Bacteroidota bacterium
AGTGTTAAGGCTAAAGGCTAAAGTAAAAAGGCTAAAGTAAAAAGTATTTCAAATTTAATTTTTATGGAAACTTCTGACTTATTAAAAAAAGTACGACATATTGAGATAAAAACTCGCGGACTGTCAAAAAATATTTTTGCAGGAGAATATCATAGTGCGTTCAAAGGTCGTGGTATGACTTTTAGTGAGGTTCGTGAATATCAATACGGCGATGCTATTCGTGATGTTGATTGGAATGTTACTGCACGTTTTAATCATCCTTATGTTAAAATATTTGAGGAAGAACGTGAATTAACAGTTATGCTTTTAATTGATGTGAGTAGTTCAAAAGAATTTGGAACACACACTCAATTAAAACGAAACATGATTACTGAAATTGCAGCTGTTTTGTCTTTTTCAGCCATCAAAAATAATGATAAAATAGGTGTAATATTTTTTAGCGATAAAATTGAAAAATTCATCCCTCCTAAAAAAGGAAGAAAACATATTTTAAGAATTATTCGTGAGTTAATTGATTTTAAACCTGAAAATAAAGGCACAAATATTACCGAAGCTTTGAAATATTTTACCAATGTTATTAAAAAACGTTGTACTGCTTTTATTCTTTCCGATTTTATTGATGACGGTATTGATGATACACTTGAAGATGCTTTTAAGATTGCTAATAAAAAACACGATATTGTTGCTCTTAAAATTTATGATAAAAGAGAAACTCAAATGCCTGCTATTGGATTAGTTAAAATGAAAGATGCTGAGACTGACAAATATATTTGGGTAGATACTTCCAATAAGTTAGTTAGAGATAATTATGAAAAAAGTTGGAAAGAAACTGAATTAAAACAGCACACAATTTTTAAAAAATCAGGAGTTGATTATATTTCTGTTGCAACTGATGAAGACTACATTAAACCGTTAATTGGGTTATTTAAAAGAAGAGGTTGATATGATGAATAAAAAATCAAATAGAATATTATTAGTTTTTGTTTTATTAATATTTGTAAGTTTTAGAGGATTGTCGCAAACTATCGCTGTTAAAGCAAGTGTTGATACAAATGTGATTTTAATTGGCGATCAGATAAAATTACATTTTGAGCTTAATCAACCTAATGATTTCCAAGTTAATTTTCCTGTTTTAAACGATACTATTATTGATAAAATTGAAATACTTGATCGCTCAAAAATAGATACCGTACATGTTAATAATAATTCATTATTATTGAAACAAGATTATTTAATCACTTGTTTCGATAGTGGAATATATGAAATACCTGCGTTTAAATTTGCTTTTAAATCAAAAAATGACACTTTGACCGACACAATAAGCACTCGGGCATTTTATATCGGTGTTCAAACCATGAAACTTGATACAACAAATGCTAATGCTATTGCAGATATTAAAATGCCCATGAAAGCACCTTTAACAATACAGGAAGTATTGCCTTATATTTTAATTGGGTTGGCTATTATTGCTGTTATTTTATTGTTGATTTATTTTATTAAGAAACGGAAGAAAAATGAGCCTCTCATTAAAAAAAGGACAAAACCAAAAGAACCTGCTAATATTATTGCTTTGCGTGACCTTGATAAAATAAAAAAAGAAAAATATTGGCAAAAAGGTAAAATTAAATATTATCATAGTATGATAACAGAAGTTCTGAGAACTTATATCGAAAATAGGTTTGACATTATGGCAATGGAGAAAACAAGTCAAGAGATAATATCGTCGTTTACAAATAACAAACTAATAGATGATGATTCTTTTGAAAAATTAAAACAGATTTTAACTCTTGCCGATTTTGTAAAATTTGCTAAATTAAAACCTTTGCCTGATGAAAATGAGTCGAGTTTAAACAATGCATATCAGTTTGTTTTGAAAACGAAAAAGGTTGTTGATTTATCTAATCCTGAAAAGGAAAATATAAAAGATAAGAGTGAAATAATTAATGATAAAAATGAAAAAGTTGTTTAAAGTTTATCGATTAAGTCAATTTTTTAGTACTTGAGCCTGATACTTTTGTCTTTTATCTTATTAAAAATGAACTGAAATTTGTGATGAATTTATTACAGATATGAAAATATAAAAATATTAAAATGAGTAACATAACATTTGCAAATCCGGATTTTTTCTTTTTGTTCTTACTTGTCGTGGCAATGATTGTTTGGTATGTACTTAAACAAAATACGACTAATGCTTCAATTCAGATTTCTAGTATTAAAGGTTTTGAAAGAACAAAAAAAACATATAAATATTATTTACGACACCTTCCTTTTATATTGAGGGTTTTGGTTATCTCATTACTGATAATTGTTATAGCACGACCACAATCAACAAATAAATGGCAAAGCTCAACAACAAAAGGTATTGATATTGTTTTAACACTTGATATTTCGGGCAGTATGCTTTCAGAAGATTTTAAGCCTAATCGTATTGAAGCAGCTAAACAAGATGCTATTGAATTTATTTCCCGCAGAACTGACGATAGAATAGGACTTGTGATTTTTAGCGGTGAGAGTTTTACTCAATGCCCGTTAACAACCGACCATGCTGTGTTAATTAATTTATTTAAAAATATTAAAAGCGGCATGATACAAGATGGTACTGCTATCGGCTTGGGTCTGGCAAATGCGGTTAATCGTTTAAAAGACAGTAAAGCAAAAAGCAAAGTTATTATTTTGTTAACCGATGGCGTTAATAATCAAGGTGAAATAGCACCATTAACAGCTGCGGAGATTGCACAAACTTATGGAATTAGAGTTTATACAATAGGTGTAGGAACAAGAGGCATGGCGCCTTATCCTTTCAAAACACCTTTTGGGATTCAATATCAGAATGTTAAAGTTGAAATTGATGAAGATGTATTAACTCAAATAGCTCAAATGACTGATGGCGAATATTTTAGAGCTACTGATAATCATAAATTAAAACAAATTTACCAAGAGATTAATAAATTAGAAAAATCAAAAATTGATGTTAAAAAATACAGCAATAAACAAGATGAATATTTAATATTCGCTATTGTTGCTGCATTATTACTAATTTTAGAAGTATTATTAAAAAATACGATTTTAAGGAATATTCCTTAATAAATAAATAAGTTTAACGTTTAATGTTTAAACTTTAAACTATAAACAATAAACATATGTTTCAATTTGCACATACCAATTATTTATATTTTTTATTAGTAATACCAATATTGATAATAATTTTTATTATTTCATTACAAATAAAAAAGAAAGCTGTTAAATCGTTTGGTGATTTAAAGATTATTTCCGGTTTAATGCCTAATGTTTCGTATAGAAGACCAAGATTGAAATTTATTTTATTAATAATTGCATTAACCTTTATTATTATTGGTGTTGCCGGACCTCAATTTGGCGCGAAACTAAAAAAAGTTAAACGCGAAGGTATTGAAATGATTTTTGCTCTTGATGTATCAAACAGTATGATGGCTGAAGATATTAAACCAAATCGTCTTGAACGCTCTAAGCAGGCAATATCTAAACTTATTGATAAATTACATAATGATAAAATTGGTTTGATTGTGTTTGCCGGTGATGCTTATACGCAACTTCCAATTACAACTGATTATTCGGCAGCTAAAATGTTTCTTTCAACTGTTAGTCCTGAAATAGTGCCTAAACAAGGTACTGCAATTGGTTCGGCAATAAAGCTTGGAATGAACTCATTTTCGCCTGATAATAATAGGAGTAAAGCTTTAATTATTATTACCGATGGTGAAAATCATGAGGACAATGCTGTTGAAATGGCAGAAGAAGCTAATAAAAAAGGTATCGTTGTATATACTATTGGCATGGGCTTGCCTAAAGGGGCTCCTATTCCTATTGTCGGTCGTTATGGGCAAAGAGATTTTAGAACTGACAAAAGTGGTAATGTTGTTATTACCAAATTAAATGAGCAAATGTTGCAACAAATTGCTTCAGCAGGCAATGGTATTTATATACGAGCAAATAATTCAAATGCAGGAATAAATATTTTATATAAAAAAATAAACAAAATGGATAAAACGGAAATTGAATCTAAAATTTATTCTGAATATGATGAGAGATTTCAATATCTTATTGCTATTGCTTTAATTTTGTTATTTGTTGAGTTTATTATTATAGAAAGGAAAAACAAATTATTTAAAGACGTTAATATTTTTAAGTTAAAAGGGAATAAGTTTAAAGTTTAATGTTATTGCCACTTATGTGAGAGGGAAGTGGGTTAGGTAAATGATTGGCAAAGATTGAAAAATTACGAATTACAAATTATTTTAAAATGAAGAATTTATTTTTGATAGTAATATTTATTTTATTTTCAGTGCAAACATTTGCACAAAAAGAGAGAAAATTTATCCGTAAAGGGAACGAATATTTTAACAGTGCATACAGCGATACTACCAATCATGATACTGCTGATTACAGCAAGGCTGAAGTATCGTATAGAAAAGCCATTGAAAAAAA
>JAUVJB010000194.1 GCA_030592465.1 Bacteroidota bacterium
AGCTAAAGAAATTGATTCAAAACATTTAATTAATGATTGCTATGTTACTTTTTCTGAATTATATTATGCAAAAGCTGATTATAAAAAAGCCTACGATTATCATGAAATGTATTCAGAAGTTAAGGATAGTATTTTTTCAGAAGAAACAGGAAAAAATATTGCAGAAATGGAAGTGGAATTTGAAACTGAAAAGAAAGAAAATGAAATTTTACAGCAAAAAAAATTACGAAATATATATTTTATTGCATTTGTTTTTGCTGTTGCAGCAATCGTATTAATTATAGTACAATATCATAAAAAAAATAATGCTTATAAATTCCTTGTTAAAAAGAATATTGATTTACTTAACAATGAGAATGAACTAAAAAGCATTAAAGATTATGTAATTGTAAATAAATCAAATAATAACAATGCCACACTAACCGATGATAAAAAAGAAGAAATACTTAATGAATTGATAAAACTTCTTAATAATGAAAAAATATTCAAAAAATTTGGTTTAACAATAGACAAACTCGCAAAATTATTATCTACTAACCGTACTTATCTCTCCCAGATAATTAAAGAAGAAAATGGGAAAAACTACACGGATTTTATAAATGAATACCGTGTAAAAGAATCAATGCTCTTATTTTCCGACCATCAAAAGAACTCCAAATTATCAATAGAAGGAATAGCAAATGAAGCAGGTTTTAAATCCGTTTCAAGCTTTATTCTTGCATTTAAAAAATATACAGGAATTACTCCTTCTAAATTCAGGCATGAAGCTAATGCCCTTAAAATCAATCCTGAGAATGTATAAATGTTTATTGATTGGTAAATCCAAAAACATTTAATTTGCTTTTTTTACATTAACACATGATATTTATCATGTTGTTTTTTATAGCAAGACAGCGAAAGGGGTTTTTTGCAAAATCAGTTATTCGGAAATTAAAAATCGCAGGAAAATATGGTTTGTTAATTCCGGTCACACGAAAAGTTATAAAAAATAATCCCTTATTTATTAACGCCTTACGAGAAATGTGTTTTATAACACAACTGCAAGGGGGTTACCTTTTGGTCTAAACCGGAATTAATTAATGAGGGCTTTAAATATATGTTATAGAATATATGTTAAAGTTGTACTTAAAATACGCAAGTCAAGGCTTCACTCTTTTATAATCAGATATTTTAGAAAAATAAAGAAGTGTAAGTGAAGCCTTGACTATTAGCTTTTTAAATGCTCTGTTGAGGATTTAAGGGTTATACATAAACGTTAGAAATTTTAAACCTGATTATATGAACCTAAACTACAATAAAAAGGCATTAGCAATAATAATATTGTTAATTGTACAAACAGCAAGCTTTGCTCAAAACCGGAATATTGTTGACAGTTTAAAAATCATTGTTAATAATAAAACAGCAAAAGACACAACAATAATAAATGCATATATTGATTTGTCTTCTGAATTCCAGAATTTTAATCTTGATACTGCATTCTATTATTCTGATTTGGCATTAAAAAAATCTTTAAATATTGATTATAAAAAAGGAATTGCTGATGCATACAAACAAAAAGGAACCGTAGCGATTTTTTTAAATAATTATAAGCTTGCAGACAGCTTGCTTAATATTGCACTTTCAGCTTACCGTGAAATTAATTGCCTTAACGGTATTGTAAAATGCTATAACAACCTTTCTGTAAATGCTCATTATAAAAGTAAAAATCGTTTGGCATTAGAGTATTCCTTAAAAGCATTAAAAATTGAAGAAGCAAATAATTTGACAGAAAATAAAGCAACTATATTAAACAATATAGGCTTGTATTACAAAAATCTGGGAGATTACGAAAAAGCAATAGAATACGGAATAGATGCTTTAAAAATATCGGAGGAACTTGGCGATAAAAAACTAATTGCATATTGCAATATAAATATAGGCTGCCTTTTTATCGCTATTGACGAACCTGATAAAGCCTTAGAATACATGAATAAAGCTTTACAGCTAAATGTTGAACTGGAATGTCCCGAAGGGCAAAGCAAGTGTTTAATAAATATCGGCACTATTTATTTTAATCAAAAAAAATATAGTTTGGCATTACAAAATCATAATAAGTCTCTCGAATTAAATAAAAAATACAATGGCCAAGCTGAAATGTCGATAAATTATCACAATATTGGTTTGGTTTACTACAAATTGGAAAAATATGATACAGCAAGAAAATACTTCAAAAAATCGCTTGCAATAAGCGAGCAAATAGGGAATAAAAACGGAATAACCTATTTAAGTCTTTCTAATCTTGAAACAAAACTAAAAAATTATAAGCTCGCGGAAATTTTTTGTTTAAAAAGCTTAGAACTTTTTGAACAAACCAATGAACATGAGAGCCGGCAATTATCTTTCAAACAACTTGCAAATATTTATACTTTAACAGGCAAATACAAAAAGGCATACAATACATATATTAAGGCAGATACCATTAAAGACAGCCTGTTTAACATTGAAAAGGCCGAAAGAATAGCACAGATTGAAGAAAAATATTTAAACGAGAAAAACAAAAAACAAATACAAGCATTGGAATATGAAACGGAAATTAAACAAACCGAAATTTTTCATCGCAAAAAATTACAGACTGTGTATTTAATCGGGTTTGTTTCTGCTATTGCAGCAATAATAATTATTTTCATACAACACCGTAAAAAAAATAGCGCGTATAGATTCCTTGTTAAAAAGAACATTGATTTACTTAACAATGAAAATGAACTAAAAAACATTAAAGAACAGGTAATTGTAAATAAATCAAATAATAACAATACTACACTAACCGATGATAAAAAAGAAGAAATACTCAGTAAATTAAACCAATTGTTTGAGATTGATAAAATATTTAATGATTATAATTTAACAATAGACAAATTAGCAAAAAAAATATCAACAAACAGGAACTATCTTTCACAAATAATTAACGAAGAATATGGGAAAAATTATTCAGATTTTATAAACGAATACAGGGTAAAAGAAACAATGCTTATGTTATCCTGCTCCAAAAAAAGCAAACAATTTTCCATTGAAGCAATAGCAAAAGAAGCAGGTTTTAAATCCGTTTCAAGTTTTAATTTTGCTTTTAAAAAACACACGGGTATTACACCTTCTGTGTTCAAGCAAGGTATTAATGAGCAATCAGTTACGTCGCTATTTTATATTGACGGATTGAGCAATCCGTCAATATAAAATTTGCTTTGTATTTATATTTTATATGATATTTGTCATGTTGTTTTGTTTTACCTATAGGATTAAAAATTGCGCAATTAATAAATAAAACAATAACAATTAATTTAAATCTAACACTTAAAATTTAAGGAGAAAAAATTATGAAAAAATTAATTATGTTCATTGTAAGCTTAGTAATTATTGGGGGATTTATATCTTGTGAACAAGATGTACTTGAAGATGTTGGTAATAATAATGTTGAAGATGGAAGAGTTATACCTGATGTTCAAGGTGTACAGGAAATAATAACACCTATGTCAGAAGGCATTGTACCAGGTGTAAATGACAAAGAATTAATATCTAAGATTTCTAAACCTTCTTCAGAAAAAGGTACCGTATACGCTTACACAGATGATTGGATTTTAGTAGCGCAAGAAGCAGGTCCTGATGACTCTGAAACTGTATGTGAGAATTTTGTAGACTGGACAGCAAAAAAAATATTGAAAAATGTTGCAAAAAATTATTATGTAAAAAATTATCTTTTAGAAGCAACGAAGAAAAATTTTACATCATATGTAGCTGGAACAGCAGGTATGATTTATACTGTTTACAATATGGTTGTTCAATCTGCAGGAACTACATGGGGATTCGAATTTATAATGGTTGATGAAAATACTGGTAATAGTGAGTCAACAGAAGGGCTTTTTGATGACACTTCAGAAAATGGATGGTTTGAATCATCAGTTCAGATGGTACGAGGAGATGAAGAGCCTGCCGCATGGTTTATAGTATTTTATGAGTATGATAAGAAGGAAGATACTTATTCGACATTAAAAACTGCTTATATACCAATTGAATTGTATAATGATGCTAAAGTTATACCACATCAAGGAACCGCAACATTGCTATGGGATGCTGATATGTATGCTAAATCTGATTCCGAGTATGTTAATAGGTACAGGTACAGTTATAATATAGATGTATGGTTTTATGGATGGGATAATGCATGGCATTTTTGGGATACTAAATCAATAGTTGTACGATAAAGATGATGTTGCCCCTTTTCTTCGCTTATGCCTTTAACAAGGGAAAGCATAATTTGAAATAATAAATAAAACTAGATAGTCCGGTGTAGTTAAATGTTTAAAACTACGCCGGATTTTTTAAGTACAACAAGCATTCCTTCCTGCTTGTCGTTTTGGCAAGTCTGTTAAATTAATAATTTAAATTATTAATACTGAATATCCAATTAATAATTCAATATTTGGTGTTCGAAATTCATCTCACCTTCTGCTCGTAGTTTAGCGATAGCGTAACTACATCGTTATATTTCCCCTGCTGGATTAAAAAAGATATTGCCGCATTTTGGCTTATTTCCGTGCAACCGCTTTTCGCGGTAAATTTTATGAATGAAATTACCAATAGAAATAGAAAGCAAATTAGCTGAATTAATTCAACTCTGCGAAAAATACGAAAACATATTCGTGGTAAAGTTTTTTAAAATACTACTTCCATTCAATCGAAATATCTATCTTTATCCCACTTTTAACTAGAGTAATAAAAAATAGTCTTAGTGTTATGACATTAATAAAATCAATATCAGGAATTAGAGGAACAATAGGAGGTAAAGCAGGAGAAGGATTAAGTCCTTTAGATACTGTGAAATTTACTTCAGCGTATGGACAATGGCTTATAAATCGTTCAAATACTGAGAAATTAAAAGTTGTTGTTGGACGTGATGCCAGGATTTCCGGCGAAATGGTAAATCAGATTGTTGTTGGATCATTAATGGGGATGGGAATTGATGTTGTAAATATTGGATTGGCAACAACACCCACTACGGAAATAGCCGTTACAAATGAAAAAGCACAAGGTGGAATTATCTTAACTGCCAGTCATAATCCAAAACAGTGGAATGCCTTAAAACTACTAAATGAAAAAGGGGAATTTTTATCTGCTGCTGATGGAGCAAAAATTCTTGAAATAGCAGAAAAGGAAAGTTTTAATTATGCCGAAGTTGATGATTTGGGTTCTGTAACCGAAAGAAATGATTATTTGAATATTCATATTAAACAGATAATTGATCTTCCTTTAGTTGACGTTAATGCAATTAAAGCTGCAAACTTTAAAATTGTAATTGATGCTGTAAATTCAGTTGGTGGTATTGCAATTCCTCAATTATTAAAAGCTATAGGTGTTAAAGACGTGATTGAATTGTATTGCGAACCAAATGGTATTTTCCCTCATAATCCGGAACCATTGCCGGAACATTTAACTGAGATTTCAAAAGTGGTTAAAGAAAAGAATGCACATTTGGGATTTGTTGTTGACCCAGATGTTGACCGTTTAGCTATTGTAAATGAGGATGGATCAATGTTTGGCGAGGAATATACTTTGGTTGCTGTTGCCGATTATATTTTGCAAAATAAGAGAGGAAATACGGTTTCTAATTTATCATCTTCCAGAGCTTTAAGGGATGTTACATTGAATTATGGTGGTGAATATTTTGCATCTGCAGTGGGAGAGGTAAATGTTGTGGAAAGGATGAAAGCGAATAATGCTGTAATTGGTGGTGAAGGTAATGGAGGAGTTATTTATCCCGACTTGCATTATGGACGCGATTCTTTAGTTGGTATAGCTTTATTTTTAACATATTTGGCAAAAACGAATAAGCGATGTTCTGATTTGCGATCAGAGTACCCGGAATATGTAATTGCTAAAAAGAAAATGCA
>JAUVJB010000083.1 GCA_030592465.1 Bacteroidota bacterium
AGCAAATTACATTATGGCTCTACTGAGCTTATCGAAGTGCAAAATATAATCGCACAAAGTATATTTTGAGACTATTTATATTTTTTAATCTCAATGCTTTAGGATAATAAAAGCATCGGGATAACCCTTTTTAATAATTTCATGACATTCTTGTTTTGCCAGGTTATATCCTTTATATTTTCCAATAGTATAACGATGAAAACCATCGTTGCCTTTATGGCGTTCAACACCTTGCAAATTTTTAAAATAATTTAATTCAACAGGATGTTTTAATGCAAAAAGTTGAATTGTGTATGTTGCTGTTTGTTTTATTTTATTTTCCTTTTTAATTCGCTTCATTGTCTGTGGTGAACCACTATCTTTCATCTTTTGCAAATCAATACTATTAATTATTTTAGCTTCAGGAAAACCAACATCAACAGCTTTATTCAATAATTGTAATGCTTCTGATTTATGTTTATATTCACCAACAGTGTACATATAACCATTTTCTGTTGGGAAAAACCAAACATTATTGATTGTTTCGCCCTTATATTTCGTGAAATAATTTAAAGGTAATTGTTGTGTTTGTTCAACTAATAAAATTGTATAAGTAATGTTGTCAGCTTTTAAATAATCAGGGACATAAATATTTTCAGTAATAATTTTACTGTTATCTGAATTTAATATTTTTACATCAACACGACGGTTAAATTTCCTTCCTTCAGGATTGTCTGTCCCGTCAGGGTTCTTATTTATTGCAATTGCATCTCTTTCGCCAAGGCCTAAAGCAACGAAACGGTTGTAATTAATGCCTTTACTCGAAATATAATTAGTAATAGAACGCGCTCGTTTTTCTGATAATTGTTTGTTAAATACAACCCCGCCCTTTGAATCTGTGTGTCCAACAACTTCAATATATAATGAATGATTATTTTTCATTAAGAGATATAATTTTTCAAGTTGAATTTTCGTATCACGAGTAAGTGTGTATTGATTAAAATCGAAAAACACACTTTTAATAACATAATAATCGCCTGTACTTACTTCTTCAGGAGCTAATTCAAAATTTAAAACTATGACGTTTCCGTGAAAACCATCAGTAATAGCAACATTTTTTGAAGTTTTATTATAGCCATTACCTTTTGCAACTACAGTATAATTTCCTTTAAGAACAGTATATGAATATTTCCCGGTTAATATATCAGGATTTATTGTTGCAATAGTTGATGATTTTGTTTTATCATAAATAGTTATTTCAAAACTGCTGTTTAGTTCTTTGTTATCTTGTAAATGTAAAGTTCCTTTAATATTATAGTTTTGAATTACAGGTTTAGATATTTTTTCTTCTTCGACAGGTTCTTTCTGAGTTTCTGAAGTAGTTTCTTGTGTTTCTTGTTTATCAACTTGGGCTAAATTACTTGTGCTAAGTGTATCAATTTTTGTAAATGAAGTTGTGGTGTCCTGTTTGGCTTGTGTAACATTTTCGACCGGTTCTTTTTGATTTTCAGCAATTAATTCAGGTTCTTTAGTAACTTTTCTGCCTAAAATTGAAATATCATAAATATCTTTGCCACCAAAACCGCCATCTTCAATTAATGATAAATAAGCATGTTTACCGTCATCATAAGGCATATAAAATATATTATCATCAGTAGTATTAATAGGATAGCCAATATTAACAGGTTCTGACCACTCACCGGTATCTGACATTTTGCTGTAAAAAATATCATATCCACCCATTGAGTAATGACTTTCTGAACTAAAATATAGGGTTTTGCCGTCGTTTAATAAAAATGGAGTATCTTCATTATAAGGGGTATTAATTGTTTTACCAAGATTAACAGGGTCATCCCATTTTCCTTTACTGTTTTTTGTTGATTTGTAAATATCACGTCCGCCTATACCATCGGATCTATCACTTACAAAATAAAGAGTATTTCCATCGGGCGAAAAACAAGCATGAGATTCCCACGATTTTGTGTTAATTTTTCTGGATAGTTTTTTTACTTCTGACCAACCGGTTTTACCTTCTTTTTTGCTATAATATAGATTGCCATTACCAAAGTCATTTCTAAAAAAGAGTGCTTCGTCTCCGGTACTTGATATTCCAACAGTTGAAAAATATCCATCTGAATTTATTTTTGAGGTAAATTTTTTAGGCTTAACCCAATTACCATTTTCTTTTTTTGTTAAATAAATATCTTCAATAAAACCCTGTTCACCATATTGAGTTATTATGTTGGATGTGGTAAGAATCAATGTGTTTCCATCGCCTGAAAGAACAGGATTAAAGTTGTCATTACTATCGTTTATTTTATCGCCAAGATTTGTTTTTGTTATCTCAAGAGGTGAAGCCATTAGTTCTTTAGCATTGTTGCATTGTTGAATTTGTAGTTTAACAAAATCAATAAAATAAACATCATTAACTTTAAGATAAGTTAAATATTTTTGAAAAGCATCAATAGCTTTATCTAATTCATAATTAATGCGATAAGCTTTGCCAAGATAAAATAAAGCTTCAGGTGGAGCATGTGTTTCTTTGTACGAACCTTCGCGGTATTCTTGCGAAATATCTTTACTTGCCTCTTCTAAGTATTGTATTGCCTTGTGTTTTTCCCCATCAATATTAATGTAACATAAACCAATACCATATTGGATGTTAGCATTGTTGTAATTTTTATCTAATATTTTTAAGTAAAGAGGTAAAGCATTTACATAATCTTCATACATTATGTCTGATTCTGCATCGACAAAAAGTTTTTTTATTTCCTTATTTTGAGAATAAACAAAATTGCTAAAAAAAATTATGATAAGTAATAATATTGTTTTTGATTTCATTTCATTAAAAAATTAGTAATAAATTAATGAGTCCACTATAAAAAGACCTAACAGGTTTGCGTAAATAAAAAATAGTTTAATTAAATTATTGATAATCAAAATAATAGAAATCCGCCCGCTGGCGGACTCAATAATTTAAAATTACGACTTTTAGAAGTAGACTCAATTAATCAATTGAGGCTTCAAATTAGATTATAAAAAGTACTTTTTTGTATATTTTTGATTAAAATACATATTTTTTTTGATAAAATAAAAATTTATTTAATTAAAAGATTATCAGGAATGCCAATTGGTTTAAAAATAAGAGGTTCTTTTCCCTTTTTAATGATTTGAAATTCAACACGTCTGTTATATTTCCTGCCCTCAATGCAGGCAGAACCATCGTCGTTATTATTTTTAGCAATTGGGTTATCTTCACCAAAGCCTTTAATTATTAGATTCTTTTTTTGTACTTTTTTATTTAACAAATAATCTTTAACAAAATTTGCTCTACGTAAACTTAAATGATAATTATATCCAGCAGGACCTGTTGCATCGGCAAAACCATCAATCTCAACAATGGCATTAGTATTATTGATTAAATATTCTGAAAGCACATCAAGCACTTCTGTGTAAATATATGTTTGTTTTTTGTCGGTTTTATCTTTATCGAAACCAAATAGAACAGTTTTGTTTACATAATATTCTTTTAACAGTTCAACAGGTTTAAGTTTTACAATTTTTTTTGTTTGCTCGTAAGGTTTTTTCGGAACAACAATATCGGTTGTTGTACTTGTATATCCGGGAGCTTCAATTGTAACATTATATTTTTTGCCACGAGGCAAAATGATTAAATATCTGCCGGTTTGACTATTTGGTGAATAAACGCCTATTAGATTACCTGTTTTATCTTCAGTAACTGTAATTTGTGCATCACGAAGAATTTTTCCGTCTTTTGTTGTCGCAATACCTGTAATAACTGTTTGATTACGAACACTGCTTTCAGGCAAATCAATTAAAAATATGTCATCACCTCCAATACTGCCACTTTGATGTGATGCGTAATAAGCTTGTCTTCCGTCAAGTGTGGGAATATAAAATACATCGTTATCAGTAGTATTAATAGGATAACCAATATTTTCAGGTTCTGTCCATGTCCCGTCTTCGTTTATAGTGCTTGAAAAAATATCAAATCCACCCATTGTTTTATGACCTTGCGAGCTGAAAAATAATGTAACACCATCAGGGTGAATATATGGTCCTTCTTCGTCATATTTAGTATTAATAGTAGTACCTAAGTTTTGTGATTTACTCCATTTCCCGTTTGGTAATTTCTTAACTCTATAAATATCTAATCCACCATAGCCGCCTTTTCTGTTACTTGTAAAATACAAAGTATTACCGTCAAACGATAAAGAGGCATGTGTTTCTTTTGCTTTTGTGTTTATTGGGTATTCTAATTTTTTAGGTGTTGACCATTCAACTTCTTCTTTTTTGCTTGAATAAATATTCCCGTCACCATTATCGTCTTTGTAAATAAATAATAATTTACCATCGAATGAAAGTCCTATTGATGCTTCATGTCCGGGTGTATTTATACTGTCAGAAATTTGTTGCGCAGGAGCCCAAAGTTCTCCTATTTTGTATGATGCATAAATATCTTCAAAATATTGACCGTCAGTGGTTAATTTATTACCTGTGTTGCCTTCTCTTTTAGATGTATAAATTAATACTGTTTGATCGCCTGACACCACAGGGCTATGTTCGTCATATTCTGTATTTATGTTTTTACCGAGATTTGTAACTATCATGTTAATAGGATGTTTAACCAATTCAATGGCATTTTGACATGATTCAGTCTCATGGTTAATGTTATCAATTAACACTATATCTTTATCGGTTAATTTCCCTTTTAATTCATTAAAAATATCAATAGCTTTTTTAAACTCATTATTAAAATGATATGCTTTACCAAGATAAAAATATGCTTCTAAAGGAGCTTTTGTTTCTTTATATGAATTTGGATTATATTCATTTGTGATGTTTTTAATTGTTTTTTCAAGATATTGAACAGCTTTATTTTTTTCTTGAGCAGTATGAATATAACAATAACCAATTTTAAAATTTAGATTGGCATTGTCAGGAACTGTTTGCAATAATTCTTGATAGATTTCAATTGCTTTTTGAAAATTTCCATCATCAATATATGCATCTGCATTATAAAATTTGTTTTCAAATGAGTTATTTTCAGATGATTTTATTGATTGTGAATAGGTTGTATTAATGAATAGCAGTAATACGCTTAATAATAATATTTTTTTTTGCATACTTTATTGTTTTAATAGACACGGCTAATTTAAGAAAAAATATTAATATTATAATTAACTTATTTATATTTATCATTTTGTGTCTTTAGTGAAAGCCAATAAAGTCTGCTATGTAGTATTTGTACGAAAACTCTATAACGTGCACTATACTTAAAATAGATAAAACAATTTAACAATTTAACCATCCGTCAGCCGGCGGACTGTGAAATAAGCTATATTGCAATAATATTCGATAGTTTAAAGTTTTTTTCATACACTATTTAACAGCAATAGTTTCAATTTCTACCATGACTCCAAGTGGTAATTTAACAACGCCAAAAGCTGCTCTTGCAGGAGGATTTTCAGAATAATATTTTGCATAAACATCATTCATTGCTTTAAAATTATCCATATTATCTAATAAACAAGTTGATTTAACTACATTACTAAAGGAGTATCCTGCTTCAGTTAATATAGCCTCAATGTTTTTCATAACTTGCTCAGTTTGTGCTGTAATACTTTCAGGTATTTTTCCGGTTTCGGGATTGATTGGTACTTGTCCTGATATATATAATGTACCATTAATTTTAACTGCCTGACTATAAGGTCCAATAGCTTTCGGTGCTTTTTCAGTATTAATTATTTTTTTCATCAGTTTATATTTTTATAGTTAGTTGATATTTAATTAGTTGTAAATGTTTCTCGCAAAGTCGCAATGTCGCAATATAATCATCCCTTTGTGAGTTTAAAATCAATCATAGATGTTTCATCAGTATATAATTTCAAATAAAATTTATTCATATTTTTCATAAACGAATATATCATTACGGTTTTTTTTCGAACGAGTAATAAAATATTTTTTATCCTTTGTATAAAATTTAATTTTATTAAGCCTAACTTCTTCAACTCTGCAACCATAAGGCGTTCTACTACAATCTACTTTACGAAAACGGTTTGTAAATACATCAATTTTTTTATATTCTAATGAATATCTTTCACTTTTTAAATAAAAAATACTGTCGTGATTGCTAAAATAGCTGTTGTTTAATTCTAAAACACCACTTAATCGTAATGAGCAAATTTTTTTAAATGAACCAATTTCATAGATGACTATTGTTGATAATTTTGTTCCATAACTTGCAACAAGATATCTATCACTTTCACTTAATTTCATTGCTCTGACAATGTTGTTTTTAATTTCTTTATTAGAAGAATTTTGAGTGTAAGCGGGAGCCTTTATAGTAGTTAAAAAAGAATACCCTTTTTTATTTTGCCCAATTGACATAGGAATATTAACAATTAAAATAAGAAATAATAAGATGAAAAAATTTTGCATTACAAAATAATTGGTTTATAATATTGTCCGAAAGTATAACAAAATAAAGAAAATATAAAATTTGTGTTAATAAATATTGAATTCGCTCCGAAAAGCCGCCAGCTGACGGACGAAATATTTATCAAAGCCTTATTAATAGTGTGTTTTTATAGTTCATAATTATTTTTAGTCGGACACTAATAAAAAAATATATGTAAAAAATTTCCAAATATAAATAAATACTACTACTTTTGTTTTTTTAATATTTAATTTATAACAATGAAAAAAGGAACAGTAAAATTTTTCAATGAATCTAAAGGATTTGGATTTATTGTTGATGAAGAAACAAAAAGTGAGTATTTTGTACACGTTTCAGGATTAATTGATGAAATCAATGAAGCCGACGCTGTAGAATTTGAATTAACAGAAGGTAAAAAAGGATTAAATGCGACAAATGTTAAATTAATTTAATATTTATTCTTTAACTTTTTTAACAAGGAGAAAGCCTATCAAAGTTGATAGGCTTTTTTTAGTATATAGCTTTTTCTCAACCATTACTCTATCAAAACTTTGCTTTAAGAGTTCCTTTTCTATTTATTATTTGTTAAACATACATTTGTTAATAATTATTATGAATAAAAACTATTAATTTATTTGATGGTTAGATTATTATTGGTAATTTTAGCAGAAATATTGTTGATTAACCGGAATAATATTTTTATTATAAAATGGATATAAGACACTAATGTGTCTTATTGAGATGTTGTGTGTAAGCTTTGAAACCACCGGAGAATATGAATAACAGAGATAAAGTAATAATATTAGGAAAGAAATATTTAATAATATGGATTATAACCATTTTATTAAGGGCGTTTTCGTTTGGAATGATAATGCCTTTTTTAATAAGAGTTTTAGATCCTGAAATATATGGAGAAATTATAAATACAGATAATATATTAAGACTCACTGATTTCTTATCAAATATTTTAATTATCATTTTTATAATTGTGGATTTCAAAAAATATAAATTGGATAACTTATTTATTACAGCCTTTTTAACATTATTAGCTCCATTAACAGGAATTGCTTTTCTATTATTAAATGTTGCACTGATTAAAGAAAAAAATAATGAATAAAAATTTAATTGGATTAATTAGAAGATATACAATTATTCTAATCATTATTTATGGATTAGATATATTATTTGGATATATATTCCCAAAAGTAATAGATAAGGATTTAGCAGAATTTATATATTCATTTCCGGTATATTTTGGGATTCTATTAAATATTATTTTGGCATTAATTATATCATTTGATATAAAAAAGGACAACAAATCCTATCCATGGATTATAATAATGACAATATTAATAAGACCATTAGGAGTAATTTTTTATATACTTTTAAATATATTAGACGAAAAAGCCAACACACAACACGCAATATAAAAAATTGGGCAGAAAATGGTGAATGTGAACGAATTAATAATAAATAAACGGTGTAGTAAATTGAAAAATTGTGGTTTAAAAATGCCCAAAATTTCATATTGCCATCCGTTTCTGCATAACACCCTCTTTCCTAATCAAACTTAATAATTGAAATTCGTTTTTTACCATCCATAACAACAGAAATTGGTTTCTCAAAACGAACATGCTTAAAATATTTTGTTGTCTCAATTACTTTTTGCTTATTTAACACTTCCATGTCAATAAATTCGATAGTAGATGTGTGTGTTACAGAGAAATATCCGACATTCATTGAAGTTACATTATGGAAAAAATGAGAGCCGAGCGAAGCATCTAAAGGAAAATCTTCCATGCTAACCTCAACAATAATTTTCGCATTTGAAATTTGAGTCCAAATAACAGGAATACCTATAAATTTATCACGAGTACCCCATCTGCCTGGGCCAATTAATATGTATTTTTTATTTTCTTTTATCATCTTCTTATTCAAAATCTCAATTTCATCAACCATCTCTTGTGTTTTCATCTTATCAAACTTACCGTTATCGACAAAAATAACATCTTGAATATTATCAATTTTCCCATTTCCCATGCTTTTTTCAGTGAAGAGAATAATTTCTTCTTTATTAATTTTCTCAACGTCAATATTATAATCCTCTTCGTTGCCAATGAGTGGTTTAATTTGAAGTAAATAAAACGATGGCAGGTTATTCACAGTCTTGTTTAAATCAACAGCATATTCAATTTCACAATCACAGCCAAATGCTTCTTTCACAACATCGAGAAGAATATCAATTGTATGAGCTAAAGGCATATAATCATATTTTAGAATATCAGCAAAATTAACAATACGAGGTCCATAAATTTCTAATCCCGGTTCAAGAGTATCATTATCAATATTATAAACTGATACACAATGATTTAAAGTTCCATGTTTCTCAGCTTGCAGAATATCAATTTTAACAAGCCCTGCCTCTTCGCCGTTGTGTAATAAATCAATATTCTGATTTGCCATATTAACAGCATACAAATCTACTTGAGTACTTTTTAATAAATCTTTAGGAGTATTAATATCTATTTTTGGATATCTTGGGGAATATCTATATGTTTTATCACCTTCAACAACATATTTGCCGAGTCCAATAGCAGATACAGCAAACCCATCTTCGGGTTTCATGTGTGATACAGGATAAAAATTGTGAGATTGAGCTGTTCCGCTAATGTGCGGATAATAACAATTATCGTATTGGTTACCAACTACTTTTTGTATTACAACAGCCATTTTTTCTTCCTCAATCTTATAATTAACTGCTTCAAAATATACCCTGGCCGATTTTGAGAACATTGAGGCATATACCAATTTAATTGCATCGCATATTTGATTGTAACGAACTTTTAAATTAGGATGATTATTTGGTAACATATATGTTGAATAAATACCGGAAAAGGGCTGCATAGTAGAATCTTCAAATAAGCTTGATGAACGAACAGCAATAGGTTCTTTCATAATTTCAACAAAAATTTTTAACTTTTTTGTTAAATCATACGAAAATTCTCCGCTTAGAAACAATTGATTAATTATCTCAATATCGTTTTCTTTATAAACTTTTTCGTTAAGATGATTAATCTCCATAAAAAGGTCAAATTCATGTGTGCCAATAATTAATGTTGGCGGTGTTCTAATATTGATATTTGGAATAAGTTCAGAAAAATTAAAATTATAAATTAGAGTATTAATAAAAGCAAGTCCTCTCCCCTTTCCACCAAGAGCGCCATCGCCAAGACTAACAACATTTGTTTCATCTAAAATTTCTCTTTTTTCAAAATTTATTACTTTCCCAATATTTTCTTCGTTACGGTAAGTTTTTATAACATATTTCATAAAATCCCGAAACTCATCTACTGATTTAAAATCAGAAATTTTAACAGGATTTATCATTTTTGCAATTTTTATCTCACCACGTGCCATTAACCATAAAGAAAAATGATTTCTTTTCCCGTGATAAATTAAAGATTCTGCAGGAATTTTACTAATCAAATTTTCAAATTCTTTAAGTGTTCTTGCTTCTGCTATTTTAGATCCTTTTGAATCCCTATATATAAAGTTGCCAAATCCTAAGTATCTGTTTATAAAACTTTTAATGTTCTGGATTAAATAATCTGAATTCTTATTAATAAATATTGCTTTTAGTTCACTTGCAGCAACTGCATTTTCAGGGTCTGATGATTGTAATATTATTGCCAGATCTGGATAAATAGTTCTTACATAATTAACTAAAGAAAAGCCTGCTTTGTCATCTAATTTACCGTTCTTTTTAAATTTAACATCTGATATTAAACAAAGCATGCTATCTGAGTACTTGTTAAAAATCTCAATTGCCTCCTCATAGTTGGAAGCTAATAAAATTTTAGGTCTTGCTCTCAGCCTCAGCACCTTATACAAATCATCGGTACTGACATCTTCAATTAATCTCTGCGTTTGTTCCATTACGCTCGAATAAAGAATAGGCAAATATCTTGAGTAATATTTTTCAGAATCTTCAACTAGAAGAATAGCTTTTACATATCCGATTTTAGTGTCATTTTCAATATTTACCTTATCTTCGAGGAGTTTCACCATTGCAAAAAAGACAGAAGAATCACCATTCCATATAAAAATCCTGTCAATTGAAATTAATTTATCACGAAAATAATTTATTTCCATATTATTATTCAATAACAGATATATCGGTATATAAGGAAAAATACTTTTAAGTTTTTTGCTTACAACAACAGGTTTATTCTTATCATTACCTACCATAATTATTATAAGGTCAAAATGCTTACCATTTAGTTGTTTCAGTGCCTCCTCATAAGTCGTTACACCGGTAATTCTCGGAACAGAGGTTAAATTCAATTGAGAATATTCCCCAAGAATACTTTCAGTAAAACGACCTTCTTTTTCTAAAGTATATGCATCATATAACGTAGCAATTAAAAGAATTTCTTTTACTTTAAACGGCATCAAATCGTGAAATATATCTCTGTTCGCATTATATCTGTTAAGAAACATTTGAAGTAATTTTCTGCTGTTAATATTTGCTTTAATATCTTCAGTTTCCTGTTTCTCTTTCTTTCCATGCATTCTTGCCTCTTCAACAAGCAATTTTGCATGCAGAGTATTAATATAATTTAAGATAATTATTGCCAAATTATTAATCAGCTCTCTCTCCTCTTTTAAAAATGGACTTTCATCTATATCTATAAACTCTTTAGTATAATATACATTTATTACTCCTTTTCTGTTATCAACCGTTTCGAATTTCTGACTTTGTACCCATTTTGTGTTTTGGAAATTAGAACTAAAGTACTGCTTGCCGTCATAATCTATTTCTGCCGCAGTAAATTCAGGATATTGCCAGGCTTTTGGTAAAATTAAACATATTTGTTGAAGCGTCTCTTCTATGGGTTTACCTGCCGAAATAATTTTATTTGTTTGATTAATACAAGCTAATTCTTTCAGCCTTTCCTGTCTTTCAATAAATATCTTTTTATAATCTGAATCGTTATTGTTATTCATAAAATTTATTTTTAATCAAAAATTAATTAAACATTAAATAGATAAGATATACTTTGTACTAGCTCTTTCGGATTTGTAATCCGAAAGTTTTGTGTTACTTTCGTTTATTTAGACTTTCGGATTACAAATCCGAAAG
>JAUVJB010000062.1 GCA_030592465.1 Bacteroidota bacterium
CAAACCAAGTATTAAAATTATCAACTTTTAATTCCCTCAACATCTCTTTAGCAGTAATTCTTTGCACCATAATATCATCGTTTTATTAATTTCGTATTAAATTTAATAAAATTTTTGATATTTTTAGGTTTTTTGAGAGCAATTTTATTAAAAGAGAATATTTTGGAATTGAAATATCGTTGGAAATTATTTGTAAAAGATGATAAAAACGCAAAAACCCAACTTGTAATCCCTTAAATCCACAAGTCGTGGCATAGATAGTTGCTTAATTTGTAAACGAATAAAAATTCACTTGCGGATTTTAGTTAATCTTAAAAAATGTTTCCAACAATTATTCATCTTTCTTCACCGCCTGAATACCTTCTTTAGCTTTTGCATAATCGGGGTGTTCAAGAAGTTGTTGAAAATTATCGGGTTTTGATAATTTACCGAAAGTAGCCCAGTATGCTTTTTTACTCATCGAATCCCAGTGTATTTCTCCATAATAATATTGCGAAGTTTGAAAAACACTAAATAACACTAAGACAAAAATAAGCACTAATCCCGGAATTTTGAGTAATTTTTTTTGTTTGATTAATAAATCGACAAAAACTGCAAAGGGTATTGCTAAAATACTATAAGAATCTATAAAAGCTCTTGCACCATAACAACCTCCGTACCACCATGCCCACCACGAAAAGATGATATAAATATTTACTAACAGGAAAGTTAATGTTGGTAGAAAAAAATCTTTATTCTTTTTATATAAAACAAAAATACCTAATAATGCAAATGCCATAATTGGTGTATAAAGCAGCCATCCCTTACGGTAACTGAATAATCCGTTTATTATTTGCGGATTGTTAAAGAAAAAATGTTCATTATTACTATATGAATAATATAAGAAACTGCCTGATACAACTTTCCAATAAATAAATTGCGGTATCCAAACAATTATAAACGATAAAATCATTATCAAGATTAACCGATATGACTTAATAAAAAACAGAAATCTTTTACCAATATCTTTAAAAGATTTCACTTGCCATAAGCCAAAAAACAAAATGATAATAATGTTTGACGGTCTTACAAGAGATAATAAACCAAAAAGCAAACCAAACCAAATTGAATTTTTTACAGATGGTTTTTTATGCCATTTTATGCTTAAATAAATAAAGACCGCAAATAATGAAAAGTTGTAAGCATGCGACAATGTTGCCTCATAAGCTGAGTAATAAAATAAGTTTGTACCAAAAAATATTGCAATTAAAGTTATACTTGTTACTATTTCGGAATAATATTTCAACAATACCTTCCGCAGAAAAAACAAACCAATCAGCAAATAAAACAAACTACTCATCATTAAAGCAAATTTATAAGGGACGGTAAATCCGTTTGCCGCATAATGAGAATGTAAAGCATAGAAATGACCCAAAAGAAAAAAAGGCGCATACAAAAACGACATTCCCATACTTGTTTTAATTGCATTTTTACCTATTGGTGTTTTTATTGGCCAAAACTGAACTTCTTTATCTAAAGAACTGTTGTTAAGAAAATCAAGAGTAACATCATCGTAAATAAATGTTGCCGGCAGATATGCATAATACGAAATAACATCCCAACAAATTACTCTGTTTTTATGTTTCCAAAATTTAACATTAAACATACATAACAAAACTATTATTGCAGTTATATAAATTATGGTTTTGGACGGGTTAATATTTTTTAATGTGTTAACGATGTGTCTCATTTGTTTATTTTACATTCACTGATTTATAGTTATTTATTCCGAATTCTCCGGAACGATAATTATTTTATTTAATATAAAATTATTCTTCGTAATAAAAATATTATAACCACAAAGAACACTAAGAATCCACAAAGGACACAAATTCATAGTGAACTTTGTGAAAATCTTTGTGTACTTTGTTGTAAAAAACAGAAACCACAAAAACTTATAAATTCATAAAGTATTTTATTTGCTGCCATAATTTATTTTATCATATTAAATCAGTAAATATTTTTATGGTAAAAAATATTATAACCACAAAGAACACTAAGAATCCACAAAGGACACAAATTCATAGTGAACTTTGTGAAAATCTTTGTGTACCTTGTGGTAAAAACACAGAAACCACAAAAACTCACTAAAAAATCGCTGACACTTCGACTAATATTCCTAATTCAATCTTAACAGTCCGTATTTAATAACTGTCCATAAAATTTTTATACTGTCAAAGTTTCTTAATTTCTTTCCTTCTCCCTCATTTCTCGGAAAATATTGAACAGGAACTTCTGCAACATTATTTCTTTTTATTCGCAATGCTTTTATTATAAGTTCGGCTTCAAAGCCAAATCTGTTTTCACGAAGTTTGACTTTATTATATAAATTTTTATGAATTAACTTATAACCGCATGCCATATCGGTTAATTTAACATTTATTAACATTGATGTTAAAAAAGTAAAAAATCTGTTTCCTAAATATCGTTTATACGATGACAAGGGACGAACAACCCCGGGTAAATAACGTGAGCCGTTAACAAACTCGACCTTTAAGTCATGCATTGTGTTTAATAATCGCGGGATATCAATTGGCGAAAGCTCTAAATCAGCATCTTGTACTAAATAAACATCGCCTTTGGCATGTTTTATGCCGGTATGAACTGCGGCTCCTTTACCTCCATTTTTATTATGACGATAAATTTTAATGTTTTCGAAATCTTTAATATATTCATTTACAACAGTATATGAATTATCTGCTGAAAAATCATCAACAATTATTATTTCAACATTTGTAACAAACGCGGGATACGATAACTTATTAAGTTTATCTAATAATTCTTTAATTAAATTTTCTTCATTATAAAGCGGAATAATTATGCTTAAATTCATTTTTTTTAAAATATAATATGATATAACAAAAATAGCATAATTTTTTTAGTCAAAAAATTAACAAATTAAATCTTATAAAAAATGTTACTTTTGCACAATATTATTAATCCTGTTATGATAAAAAAACATAAAATTTATTTGCCTTTACTGTTTGTTTTTTATTTACTGCTGTTCCAAGCATGTAAAGAAAATAAGACAATAAACAAACAAGAGCATTATTTTTGTGATGCAGAAACAATAAGTTCTGACGGTAAATATTTTATCACAAAAAATAATTTTTTTAAAGTAAACAATACCAGAAGTTCCGATTTTGCTCATTCGGGCAAATACTCAATAAAAATAGACAAAACTCAACAGTATGGGATGACACTTGAGATTAAAGACATTAAAAATGAAGAACATTATAAAGCAAGTGTTTGGCAATATGGCAATAATGGTATGTTGGTTGCTTCCAATTCATCATTTTGGTTCTCTGAGATAAACAGAAACATTGGCGACACTGTTGGTTGGCATAAACTTTCTATCGACTTCTTTATTCCTCCGCATAATACAGAAAATAAAATGAAGATTTATTTATGGAATCCGGATTCTGTTCCTGCATATTTTGATGATTTAAAAGTTGACAAAATACCGCCTAAAATATATCCTCAGTATAAACAACAAGCCTTACGTATTTATATTGACGATAAGGATATGACAACATTAAAAGAAAAACGAAAATCAGCTTTTGAAAAACAAATTCTTGAAACAGATGCCGGCAGCTATGTTAATGCAATTGTTTTTTGGGGTAACGATGACATGAAAGCTAAAGTTCGTTTAAAAGGTGATTGGCTTGACCATTTAAGAGGCGACAAATGGTCGTTTAGAATTAAGCTTAAAAAAAACGCAACATGGAAAGGTATGAAAACATTTTCAATTCAAACTCCCGAAGCACGATATTTTATTGATGAGTGGTTAGCACACAAAATTTTTGAAAAAGAAGATGTATTAACACCCAGATATGATTTTGTGCCTGTATATATTAATAATAAAAACCTGGGGTTATTTGCCTATGAAGAACATTTTGAGAAACAACTTGTAGAAAATAAAAACAGAAGAGAAGGTCCAATATTAAAGTTTTCTGAAGACCAACTTTGGGCTTCCCGTGTTGCCAAACAAGAAAGCAACTTCCCTTTATTTGATGCAAGTAAAATAACTGCTTTTAAATGTAATAAGATATTACGCGATTCTACTTTGTTCAATAACTTTGTTTATGCACAAAATCTTGTCTATGAATACAAATATGCTAATTGCAATGCTTCAAAAATATTCGACATTGACAAATTAGCAAAATATTTTGCTCTTGTTGACTTAACAAGGGCTTATCATGGTATTCTTTGGCACAATCAGCGTTTTTATTACAATCCTGTTTTGTCAAAACTTGAACTTATCCCTTTCGATTGTTATTGCGACAAGGGTGTGATGCAATGGACCAATCGTGCTATTTATGGTAATTATAATATTGGAAGTGTAAAAAGGACAAACCATGGATTTTTTATAATTGACCATCTTTTTGCCGATAAATTATTTGTTAAAAAATATCTGTATTATCTTGAAAAATATTCAAATAAAAAATATGTTAATTCTATTTTATCTCAATTTAATTCTGATATTAAAAATAATGAAACTCTAATTCAAAATGAATTTACTGATTATAAATATGATTATAATTTTCTCATACATAATGCATTAGAAATTCGGGAATCATTACCTGACTTTAAACAAAAAGTTGAAAATAATTACTTCTCTTTTATTGATAGTGTTGATACTGTCTCTCCAAAAAAATATAATGCCAAGTATGATAAAAATTTACCCTCATATTTTCTTAATGCTTATCGCGAGCAAGCTAATAAAATTCGCATCACAAATTATTACCCTGCTGATATTGAACTTGTAGGCATTAGCAATAATCAAACATTAATTACTACTATTTTTAAACCGAAAATATTACTGCAATCATATAATAACTTTTTGAATGACACTATAATTGATGCTGACACTAGTAATATAAAATATTTATTTTTTATTGTTAAAGGACAAACTGACATTTTTAGCATTCCTATTTTTCAATGGCAATCTCCAAAAAACTACAATCCTCAACAAGAACTTACAGAAAATAACAATTTTAAAACCAATCCGATTTTTCATATTATTAAAAATAAAAACTTGGTTGTGAAAGCCGGGAATTATACAATTAAGAAAAGTATTGTTATACCTTCTGGATATAAAGTCATTTTTAAAGCAGGTGCAAATCTCAATTTTATCAATAAATCATTTTTCTTATCATACTCTCCTGTATTTATTCAAGGGAAAAGAAAACATCCTGTTACTATTAAATCAACCGATGGAACAGCAATGGGCTTTACTGTTATGCAGGCAAAACAAAAATCGTTTATTAAAGATGCTGTTTTTGAACAACTTAACACTCTTAATTATAACAAATGGAATTTAATGGGAGCTGTTACCTTTTACGAATCAGATGTAGAAATAACCAGCACATTATTTAATAATAACAAGTGCGAAGATGCTTTAAACATTATTCGCTCAAATTTCTTTGTTCATAATTCTTCGTTTGACAATATTTTTGCTGATGCTTTTGATGCTGACTTTTCAAACGGCAAGGTTCTCAAAACATTTTTTTCTAATATTGGTAACGATGCAATAGATTTTTCGGGCAGTAAAGTTTTTATTGATGATTGCGAAATAATAAATACTAAAGACAAGGGTATTAGTGGTGGCGAAAACTCAACACTAACAATTAATAATATTAACATAAAAAACTCAAATATTGCTTTTGCATCAAAAGATTTGTCTTTTCTTGATATTTCTTCTGCTTCTATTACTAATTGTAATTACGGAATTACAATTTTTAAGAAAAAACCCGAATATTTACCTGCAATTGTAAAAATCAACAAATTAAAACATGTCAATATCAACACATTATACTTAATTGAAAAAAAATCACAATTAATATTAAAAGACAAAACCACTTTTGGTACAGAAAAAAATGTTTCTAAAAAATTGTATAATTAGTATTTACAAAGAAACACCAATAACTGAGACATACGTAACTAAAAAAAGACAAATAATAAAAGAAAAAAATAAAAACAATTTTTATCTTTGAATTACAAAAAAGAAAATATGTCGCTATTCCAAAAATCAGTAACAAATAAATACCTTAAAACCCTTGAGAATGATAAGGTAGATAAAGCATTTGAGAATTTTCAAAAATTTTATGGCGATAAATTGAGATTGGCAAACATAATGCAACTCAAAGAAGAAAATTACAAAGAAGGATTTTTGCGTGAAATTTTTGTACAAACATTGGGATATACCATAAATCCGGATGAAAACTTCAACTTAACAACTGAATATAAGAATCAAAAAGATACACGAAAAGCTGACGGTGCAATTTTAAGAGACGGAAAAGCAATTGGCGTAATTGAACTGAAATCGACAAAAACAAAAAATCTTGAAAGCATAAAAGAACAAGCATTTGGTTATAAAGATAATCAGCCTGAATGTAAATATGTAATAACTTCAAACTTTCAGAGTTTGCGGTTTTATGTGGATAATGCAACTGAATACGAAGAATTTAATTTGTTTCAATTAAACAAACAACACTTTAAATTTTTATATCTTCTTTTGAGCAAAGAAAGTATTTTTAGCAATTTGCCCGAAAAACTGAAGCAAGAAACAAAATTTCACGAAAACAATATTTCCACTCAACTTTACGAAGATTATAAACATTTTAAAGATAAAATATTTGAGAATCTCGTAAAAAACAACCCTCAATACAACAAATTAACGCTTTTTAAAAAGTCGCAAAAATTATTAGATAGATTTCTATTTATTTTTTTTGCCGAAGACAGTGGCTTAATACCACCAAATGCAGTAAGTAAAATTATTGAACAATGGAAACAATTACAAGAACTTGACGAATACAAACCGCTTTACACTCGTTTTCAAAAACTATTTTCACATCTTGACAAAGGACATTTATATAAAAAATGGGGTGAAATTCCTGCATATAACGGAGGCCTTTTTCAAAACGATGATATTTTGGATACTGATAAAGTACTAATTGACGATGAAATACTTGAAAAAGACAGTTTGAAATTATCGGCTTACGATTTTAATACAGAAGTTGACGTAAATATTCTCGGTCATATTTTTGAACATTCACTAAACGAAATTGAAGAAATTACAGCAGAATTACATGGCGAAGAAATAGACAAAAGGAAAAGCAAACGTAAAAAAGACGGCATTTTTTATACGCCAAAATACATAACAAAATACATAGTTGAAAACACAGTAGGGACACTATGCAAAGAAAAAAAAGAAGAATTACAAATCAACAACTTATTTATTGATGATACGTTTTTCCGCAAAGCGGTAACAAAGGGGCATGCTCCTTTGACAAAAAAAGGTAAAACGCTGTTTAAAACACTCAACTCTTACAAAGATTGGCTACTTACGCTAAAAATATTAGACCCTGCTTGTGGTAGCGGTGCTTTTTTAAATCAAACGCTTAATTTTCTAATTACAGAACACAAGCAAACCGATGATTTAATTGCCGAACTTACAAACGACAATATTCGTTTATTCGACACAGACAAAGCAATTTTGGAAAACAATATTTTTGGCGTTGATATAAACGAAGAAAGTGTTGAAATTGCAAAACTTTCGCTTTGGCTCAGAACTGCACAACGTGGCAGAAAATTATCAGATTTATCCGGCAATATAAAATGTGGGAACTCACTTATTGACGACCCTGAAGTTGCAGGGGATAAAGCGTTTGATTGGCACAAAGAATTTCCGCAAGTGTTTAAAACCACCAAAACAAAAGCTGGCAAAAAAGAAATTGAAGAAAAGCCGGATTATCTTTCTTTAATTGAAAAAAACGCAAAATTAGCCGAAGAAAAAGCTAAAAAAGCTGCCGAATTATCAAAAGAAGCAATAAAATATTCGCAAAAAATATATGAATATACTCAAAAACAAAAATCTTTGGTTGACGAATCTGACGTTCTGTATGGAATAAATAAAGGAGGCTTTGATGTTGTATTGGGGAATCCGCCATATTTTAATATTCAAACACTTGGTAAAGACTCGCCTGTTTTTATTTTTTTTAAAACAGAATATTCTGAAATTTATCAAGATAAAAGTGATATATTATTTTATTTTATTAAGAAAGCATTAGATATTTCCAAAACCCATGTATCATTCATAATATCAAATGCATTTCTTTTCTCGGATAAAGCACAAAAACTGAGGAACTGGTTAATTGATTATGCTGATGTAATTAGAATCATAAATTTTGAACAATTTATGGTGTTTAGAGATGCTTCAATTACTTCCTTAATCATTACAATCAGAAGAGGTAAATATTCCGGTAAAACCGAAATTATAAACTTCACTGAAAAACAATTAAATCCTAATTTTATCGAAAATAGTATAATCAATAAAACTGATTGTTATGAGGTTGCATTTGAAAAAAATAAAGTGTGGGCTTTAATTAAAAATGACTTAGCAAGTTTACACGAAAAAATTGACAGTAATTATCCAAAACTACAAGACTTATTATTGATTGGTAAAGGAATGGAAACCGCTGCTGACAAAGTTTTCACTTTTAAAAAAATTCCTTTAGGATTTCCACAATCATATTTCAAAAAAAGAGTAACCGGTTTGACTATTAATAGGTATTCAATTAAATCGGATGCGGATTTTATATTGTATTTTGAAGATGTTGAGAATTTTGAAGACTTGAATTTAACTATTCAAAAGCATTTGCTTGAGAATAAATCTATTTTGGAGAGTAGAGCGGATAAAAAAAGACGTTCAACTGCAAAATGGTGGAATTATACATTTGCGATGCATAAAGAATATTATCACCTTCCTAAATTAATTTGCAGTCGAAGAGCTTCGAATAATACATTTGTTTATGATAAAAGTTTTAATTACTTGCCATTCTCAAATATGACTGTTGTTTTTGAAACAAACCGTAACATTTCAATTAAATATATTTTATGCGTTCTAAATTCAAAAGTTTTAAATTTCAGATATAAAGGAATAGCGAAACAAACAGGAGGTGGCGTTTTTGAATATTTCCCAAATTCTGTAGGTAAAAATCCTATTCCGGAAATTTCAAAAGAAGCTCAACAGCCATTTATAGAGAAAGCCGATTTAATGCTTTCGTTAAACAAAGAATTGCAATCCGAAAAAGATAATTTTTTGAATACGCTAAAAGAAGAAAAAGGCATAGAAAAAATAACTAAAAAGTTAGATGCTTTTTACGATTTTGAATATGATACTTTAAAAAAGGAATTGGCAAAACAAAAAGTAAAATTTGCTTTGGGCAACGAAAACAACGAATGGCGAGAGTATTTTAATACATCAAAACAAAAAGCGAACAATTTGCAACAGCAAATAAGTCAAACAGATAAAGAAATTGACAAAATGGTTTACGAATTATATGAATTAACAGCGGAAGAAATTGAAATTATTGAAAATTCAATTAACAACTAATAACCAGACAGATAAACAAATATGAAAAAGCGAAAAAAAATTGATGCGAAAAAAAATATTTTACCTCATTCTCAGGCAAAACTTGATTTTTATAAGGATTATCTAAAAAGGTATATTCCAATATTACGTTTAGCTGATTTTGCTACAAGCATTAATATTTTTGACGTTTTCTGTGGAACAGGAATTTATGACGATGGGAAAAAAGGAAGTCCAATTCTCGCTTTTGATGCTATCAAAGAAAGCAACGAAAACATTTTAAAATTAAACAAACAACTTACACCTATAAATCTATACATTAACGATTTAGAGGCAGGTAAAGTTGAACAAGTAAAACAATATTTTGAAAATAAAGCAACACAAATATGCGAATTTGAATTTCACAATAAAGATGCCGTTACATTTCTTTCTGACATCTATAAGATAATAAATAATCAAACGAGTAAAGACCGAAACTTAATATTAATAGACCCATATGGATATAAAAATATCAAAAAAGAATATATTGAAAAACTTCTTGCAAACAAGAAAAATACCGAAATAATTCTATTCCTGCCAATATCACAAATATATAGATTTGCAGGGAAAGTTTTAAATGATGAAGACTATAATGTTAAGGCTCTAAAAGAGTTTATTGAAAGTTTTTTCCCTGATAAAAATCATTCAATTTACAAAAATCAGCTAACTGACGAAAAAGGATTAATAGAATATATTCGTAAAGCATTATCTTTTAATAATAATTTTTACACAACCTCATACTTTATACAACGAGATAATAAAAATCATTACTACGCATTATTTTTTATAACACCCAGTATATATGGATTAGAAAAAAATTTAGAGGTGAAATGGTCATTAAATGAAGAAAATGGCGAAGGTTTTGAACAACCAAAGCAACAGCTCTCTTTCTTTGCTGATATTGAAAAAGAAACGTCAAAACAAGAACAATATAAAAAATTAGAACAATTATTATTAGGCTTCATTTCAGAATATAGAGAAGTTAATAATAATCAAATTTACGAATTTACATTAAAAAACATGTTTTTAAAAAAGCATTCTAATAAAATTTTACGTAACTTACAAAAAGATAACAAAATAATAGTAACAGATACTAAAACTCAAAAAGAAGCGGGTAAAGGCTACTTTTATTTGGGTTATAAGTATTTTAAAAATAAAGATGTAAGAATTTTAATTTCAATAAAATAAGCAATGGCACATAAAATAGAATGGACAGAACAAACATGGAACCCTTCGGCGGGTTGCACCAAAATAAGTTCCGGCTGTAAAAATTGTTATGCGGAAACAATGGCTATAAGATTGCAGGCTATGAATGTTGAAGGATATAAAAATGGTTTTAGATTTAATACAGTCCCAAGTCGTTTAAACGATCCTTTAAAAAGAAAAAAACCAACTGTATATTTTGTTAATTCAATGAGCGATATATTTCATGAAGAGATGCCTATTGATTATTTAAACAAAATTTTTGATGTAATTGAAAAAACACCGTATCACACATATCAAATTCTCACAAAACGTGCAGAAAACATGTTTCAATATTTAACAAAAAGACCAATCCCAAAAAATATATGGCTTGGAGTTACTGTGGAAAATAGAAAAGAAGGTTTGCCGAGAATTGACAAATTAAGAAATTTAAAAGCAAGTGTTTTATTTCTTTCGGTAGAACCTTTGCTTGAAGACCTTGGGAAAATTAATCTTAAAAACATTGATTGGGTTATTGTTGGCGGAGAAAGTGGAAACCGCGCCAGACCAATGGATAAAAACTGGGTGTTAAACATCAAAAAACAATGTGAAAATGAAGATATTGCATTCTTTTTTAAACAATGGGGTACTTGGGGAGCAGATAAAATAAAAAGAAATAAAAAGAAAAATGGAAAAATTTTAGACGGGGAAATTTGGCATGAATATCCAAAAATTATCGACCAACAATACATAACAACCTAAATAAAAAAATACGAATATCATTGTGCTTGATGATAGTCGTTTACTTTAGTAAATTTTTAATTTTTTCTTTACATACATTAATTAATTCAATTATCAACATTGAAAGAAATCATTAAAACATTAAATACTTATAATCAATTGCCCTAATATTGATTACAAAAAAGGCTGTCAAAATATTGACAGCCTTTTTTAGGACGACACAATTAAAAAATATATCTTACAGAAAGGGCTCCTCCATCTCCCCAAAATCCTGAGTACCCGACAATATTAAATGCAGGTTTCCAATCTACACTTAAATTAACAGGAAGCTCCTTAAAATTATATTCCATACCAAGAATACCATCAATGCCAATTACGGTATAACTTATATTATCATCAGCCCATGAAACGTTGCTGCCATCCCAAAAACCAACATGACCACCGCCACCATAATACCAATTTAAACGAGCAGTATTAAATGCCTGTTTATGTATCTCATATAATCCTGTAATACTAAAACCTTGCCATCGTGATGAGAAGATGCCTTCAACAGCCGTATTCCTTTTTATAAAATGCTTTACGGTTAGACCATTTGCCATGCCTCCTCTCAGTCCAACACCTGTTTTGTAATCTTGTGCATTAGCAGTAAAACTGTCTATTAAGACTACTGTTAACAATAATAAAAATATTTTTTTCATAATTTAAAAATTAATTTGATTAATAAATTTTAAGGCAATAAAACTACATTTTTTTATTAATTATACAAACACAGATATTTATGTGTCTTTGTTTTTGAATTCCGTTTATTTCCAAATGTTTAAATTTTGTTTCAAAATGATAGAAAAGTTAAAATTTTGTGTTTATGCTCTATGACAATACTTTTTATGTTTTTAGCTTTTTTTATCATTTCCATGTTCTGGGGTTCTGTAATTTTCTTATTGCTAAATACGTTAATTAATAAAATCATCCCTAATAAAATTATAATGCTTCCCATTATTTTATTTAACCATTGTAAATTTTGTAATTTCAATTTTTTGCGAAGGATGTTGGATAGAATAACTATTAAACTCCACCATAAATTTGTTCCTAAAAAAACACAGAAATAAAATTCAAACAACTTTAAGGTGGTAACTTCTTTTGGGATAACTTTAAAGATTGTAAAAAGAAATATAAACATAAATAAAGTCAGCGGATTGAAAATTTCTAACAAAAAAGCAGAGAAAAAGTCGGGGGCGTGAGTATTAATAATGTTTTCCCTTTTATTAATTTTATTGGAAGATTTTTTTGTTAAAAATAGTTTTAATCCTAAAGCCAAAATTATTAACGAACCTATAAAACTAATAGGCATTTGGTATTGTTCAATGAAATTAAAAGCTAAACCAACACCACTTCCTGCAATGACGGCAAAAATTGTTTCAGCGGTTGAAGCACCAAGACCCGCCATTAATCCGCTTTTATAATTATTATTTCCGGTTTTTTGAATAATTAATAGTGCAATAGGACCAAAAGAGATTGATGTAACAAATCCTATTAATAATCCTTTTAGTATTATTAAATTCATTTTTATTAGTTTTCTAATAAGATTTTTTTGGCCTTATTTTTTGCAATTTTTGAAATTAAGCCATAATTATTGACCGTAGTAAACGTAATTTGATGCCCTGCCTGCAAATATTGTTTCATAGCTTGAAGATGATTTGCTTTTTCGAATTTGATAAAATGTTTTAATCCGGATAATAAAACCATTTCCACTCTTTTCTTATGTGCCTTATAATAAAGGTTAATTATGGTTTCTACTCCAAATTTTGAGTTTTTTATTTTTTCAAGTATTGGTAATATATCCTTTTTATAAAGAGCTCTTTCGCCTGTTAATAATTTTAATGGATTATAGGTATAATCCATTACAAGATTAACAATTGGTTGTCCTAATACCATATCTGCTTTATTATCGAGAAGAGGTTTTACGAGTTGCAAGATATGTTCTTTTTTCAAACCTGATAAATCGGCATCACAAAACATAATAATTTCTGCATTTGCTTTTTCAACTCCAGTCGCCATTGCATAACC
>JAUVJB010000139.1 GCA_030592465.1 Bacteroidota bacterium
GAAAGAAAAAAGTAATATTAACCCCGCCACCTTGCACGATGTGCCTGTACCAAGTCAGGACAGTGTGCTGTCATGATATGTGTGTTAGAGCGGTATCGATTTTGCCTTTCTCTCAAAAATTATCGATAAAGCCTTAAATTTAGGCATATATGGTGCTGATTTAAGTTATGCAAGTTTGTTTGAACAAACACAAATATCAATTAAATATTTATCAACAACAAAAACCTTAGCCGAAGATTTAGGATTGATGAATATTGTTGACAAAAGCCTATCTGAACGTTTAGAAAATAATGTTAATAATAGAGACTCTTGCATGGGAATTATTTCAGAAGTTTTTACTAATTCGAACTCAGCACTAAAAGAAAACGGAAGACCTGAAATTGCTACCATGATTATTGTAGGCGGTTGGATTGAAGGTCTTTATATTGCGACTAAATTAACTACAAAAACACTCAATAACAATGAATTAATTGACAGAATTGTTGATCAAAAAAATTCTCTTAACACTTTAATTAGTTTATTGAATGAGTATAAAGATAATCAATCTATTTCTTCTATTCTTAACGATATGAACAAAATAAAATCGGTTTATGACGAAATTCAAATTGTCAGCTCAAAAATTGAACCCATTACTAATAATGAGACAAAAATTACTACTTTAAAAGCTAAAACTGATATTTTTATGAGTGATAAGATTTTTAATAACCTTTGTTTTAAAGTAGATAGCATTAGAAATAATATTGTTCAATAGTATTTGCAAGAACTCTGTAATCTGTTACATTATTGATATTACAAAATAAAAACTGTCTGCCAGCTGACGGATATAAAAGAAGTTGTATTGCAACAATCCCAATTGTTCAGGATTTTAGAGTTTTCGTGCAAATACTAATTACAAGTTTTAATTTATTATTATGATTTTATAAATGAAATCTTTAATAAAAAAAATATTGCCCGTTTTTCTCTTATTTTTTATATTGCCAATATTGACTAATGCACAATGTGAACAATTTGCAAAACAAGATATTTGGAAAACAAAATTATATCCATATATTCATGATGGAATTTATAACACTCAAAAATTAACACAAGGAGAAACTATTGAACTATACAAAACTTTTTTTTCTGGTCAAGACTATAGAATTTTAGTATATGCAGATAATAATCTTCCAAAAATTGAGTTTAAAATTTTAGATGTTAACAGAAATGTTATTTTTGACAATAAAGAAAATAATTTAAGCAATATTTGGGATTTTTATTTCAACACAAATTTACAAACAATTATCTCAATACATGTTCCTGTTAATGATTCTATAACTGAAAATAAAAAATCAGGATGTGTTACTATTTTAATTGGTTATTTAAATAATTAAATTTTATGCTTTTAAAAAAAATAATAATTTTTCAATTTCTTGTTCTTCTATCTTTAAGTTTAATTGCACAAAATTCTGATTTTATGCCAATTACAATACGCACTGTTGATACTTCTTCCAATAATAAAACAAATTACAAACCCTATTCATTAGCAAACAATAAAAAATTAAATTACTCTGTTACATTAGGCACAAGTGTAACGTCAATAAATAAAAATACTGCATTAAATTATTATGTGTCTCCTAATTTTAACTATTCAATTAATGATAAATTAAAATTAAATTTAGGTAGTGTTTATATGAATAGTTCATTAAATTATTATCCGATTTTTAATAATGAGATTCAGCAAACACTGCCAACGAATATTACACAATACACAATTTATGCACAAAGTCAATATCAATTAAACAGTAAAATAAAGCTTACAAGCAGTGCAGCTTATAGTATTAACAATTTTAACAATTCTAGAGTTAATTCAAAAGCATTTAATTTTAACGAAAAAGAAATGACTATAGGAATTGATTATTCAATAAACGACAAGATGCATATTGGAGCTCAAATAGGCGTTTCTAATCGATACAACAACTTAAATAATCTCAATTATTTCCATCAATACAATAATAATCCTTTCATCTCAAATTTTACTCCATTTAATAATAATTTTTATTAATAAAATAGTACTTCAAATATTCTTTTTGATTTTTTATTTTTTTTTTTATTTTTACAAACTCAAAAATCAATTATATTCATATTAATAAATAAATATTAAAACAAATGAAAAACTTAACATTAATTGCGATTCTATTATTTAGTTTTATCAGCTTAACAGCTCAAGAAAAAAACGATGTAAATGCTTTTATTAAAGAAGGGAATGATGCATACAAAATCAAAAAATATGATGAAGCTTATGGCTCTTTTAAGCAAGCTATAACATTATTAGAAGCAGAGAACAAAGTTGATACAACATTAGTTTATAATACAGGATACTGTGCTTATAAATCAAAAAAATATGAAGAAGCTTTGCCTTACTTTGATAAATCAATTGAATATAAATACAAAAATTCAAAACCGTATATTTACAAAGCTCAAATTTTAAGTAAACAAAAAAAATATAAAGAAATGGAGATAACTCTTACTGAGGGCTTAAAAATATATGAAAAAGATAAAAATTTGAATGTGTTAATGTCATTATGTTTTTTCAAACAAGGTTTAATTTTCTTTAACGAAGGTAATAAAATAAAAAAGGCTGCAAACGAAAGCGGACTAAATAAAACCGATACTGTAAAATTTAATGCCGAATATGCAAAAGCTGATGTTAAGTTTAAAGAAGCATTGCCATTTATGGAAAAAGCTTATAAATATAATTCAAAAAATAAAAACGTTCTTAAAGCTTTAGTAAATATCTATACAAATATAGATATGAAAAATAAATCTGAAAAACTAAGAAAAGAGTTAGAAAAATTATAATATTTCAATCAAAAAACTAAAAAAGAGTAAGTATTAACTTACTCTTTTTTTATACCCACATCTTTCATGTAAACTCACTTTTCATAAAAATAAAATTATTTTTATGCGTTTTTTTAATAAAAAAATTGAATTTTATCTTTTTTATTGTTAAATTTAACTAAATATTTACTAAAAATTATATAGCTATGACACAAAAAATATTATTTATTTCAATCTTTTTAATTTCTCTATCGTTTTTTAGTTGTAAAAACGCAACAAATGAAAATGAGAAGACAATTAATATTGATAAAAAATTATCTGATTATGTTAATGTAAAACTCACATCAGATATTAGCACTCTTACACCAAAGGAAAAACAAATGATAAGTCTTTTTATTGATGCAGCAAAATATGCTGATGACATTTTTTGGAAACAGTCATTTGGGGAAAAAGAACAATTAATTAACGATATTAAAGACCACAGCATACGCAAATTTGCTTTAATAAATTATGGCACATGGGACAGATTAGATGGCAATAAACCTTTTATTGATAAATACGGAATAAAACCTATTGGTGCACGATTTTATCCTGCAAACATGACATTTAGGGAATTTGACGATTTAAATGCCAATGATAAATATAATATGTACACCATAATAAGACGAAAAAAAGACGGTAATTTATGTACAATTCCTTACCATAAAGCTTATAAAAATGAAGTTGAAAATATTTCAGAAATATTAGAAAAAGCTGCTGCTTTATCAGAAAATAAAAATCTTAAAAAATATTTGCAATTACGCGCTAAAGCAATATCAACCGATAAATATCTTGAAAGTGATATTGCCTGGGTAGATATGCACAACAATAATGTTGACATAATAATTGGACCTGTTGAAACTTATGAAGACCTGCTTTTGGGTGCAAAAGCCTCTTATGAAGCTTACGTACTAATAAAAGATAATAACTGGTCCAAAAAATTAGACAAATTTGCAAATGTCATACCCGAATTACAAAAAATGCTTCCTGTTGATAAAAAATTTAAACATGAAATACCTGTTGTCAATTCAGATATTGGTGTTTACGATGTTGTATATGCTGCCGGTGATTGTAATACCGGAAGTAAAAAAATATCCATTGTTTATCCTTTTATTGGACAGGAAAATTATAATAAAGGAAGTCGTAAATTACAATTTAAGAATGTAATGAACGCTAAATTTAAAAAAATCTTAAAGCCAATAAGTAATCTAATTATTGATGCTAACCAATTTGGTCATGTTAAATTTGATGCTTTTTTTGAAAATACAATGTTCTATGAAGTTGGAAACAGTTTAGGTATAACAAATACAATTAATAATAAAGGAACTGTAAAACAGGCGCTTAGAGAAAAGTACAATATTACCAACGAACTCAAATCTAATATTCTAAGCCTTTTCTATATTACCAAACTTCAAGAAATGGGTGGTTTATTAAATGAGAAAGACATAATAGACAATTATGTAACTTACATGGCAGATATTATCCGTTCGGTGCGTTTTGGTGCTTCCAATTCACAGGGTATAGCAAATGTAATTATTTTTAACTATTTTAAACAAAACAATGCTTTTACTATTAATAAAAAAACAGGTAAATATAGTATTGACTTTGAAAATATGAAAAAAGCAACAATTAATCTTTCTAAAGAGATATTAATAATTCAAGGTAATGGAGATTATGATGGTGCAAGTAAATTAATTGATGAATATGGCAAAATCTCTCCTGAATTACAAAAATCTCTTGACAAAATTGCTAATGCAGGAATTCCTGTTGATATTACATTCACACAGGGTAAAAATATAATTGGTTTATACTATTAAATTAATCTATTTAGGTTTTATTTGAGCTGTTAATAATTAACAGCTCTTTTTTTTTTACAAAAAATTAATATTAACTTAATGCGAACTTATTAAATAATAAAAAAAAGTTACTTAACATTGTATTAAAATAAATAACACATAATTTTATGGAAACAGTAGCTTTAGTTGCCCACAACAAAAAGAAAAATATTCTTTTAGAATGGGCTAAAGAAAACAAAAAAAAATTAAAACACTACAAACTAATCGGTACATCACACACTGCCGAATTGCTAAACAATGTATTAGAATTGAATGTGGAGGGTTTTGGGCATGGTCCAAGTGGTGGTGATATTTTGCTGGCTGCCAAAATGTTAGAAGGTAAAATTGATAAAATAATATTTTTTATTGATGCTCAAACACCCCATGGTCACGAACATGATATTCAAACATTAATTAGAACAGCAGTCATTAATAATATTCCAATAGCTTTAAACAGAGCAAGTGCTAATCATATTATTTCTGATATTGATTAAATAATTATATGATACAGAAAAAAGGCAAGTAAAAATTTACCTGCCTTTAAAATTGGTGTTTATTTTTTTAATCTAAGCTATGAATAATTAATCCACTTCTTAATTTAGGTTCAAACCAAGTTGTTTTTGGGGGCATAATATTACCTGTATCAGCAATAGTAATCAACTGATCCATAGAAACAGGATAAAGAGCAAAAGCAACTTTCATTTCACCACTGTCAACTCTTTGTTTAAGTTCACCAAGACCTCGAATACCACCGACAAAATCAATTCTATTATCTGTTCGTAAATCTTTAATATCTAATAATCCTTTTAAAACATGATTATAAAGAATAGTAACATCTAACACACCAATAGGATCTTTATCATCATAAGTGCCTTGTTTTGCTTTTAATAAATACCATTTACCACCAAGGTACATACCAAAAGTATGAAGTCCGGCAGGTTTATATATTTCTGTTCCTTTTTCAACAACTTCAAAAGCTTCTTTTAATTTTTCGATAAATTCTTCTTCTGAGTATCCATTCAAATCTTTAACAACTCTGTTGTAATCAATAATTGTTAATTGATTAGAAGGAAAATGAACAGCTAAGAAATAATTATATTCTTCATTACCTGTATGGTTAGGATTATTTTTCTTTCTTTCATTTCCAACCAGAGCAGCAGCAGCTGTTCTGTGATGACCATCGGCTACATACGCAGAAGGAACTTTTGAATATAATTCAACAATACGATTAATTTTTTCTCTATCACGAATAAGCCAAAAATGATGACCAAAATCATCATCAGTAACAAAATCATATTCAGGTTCTGCTTTTACAACATCTGCAACTATCTCATCAATTTCTTTAACTGCAGGGTATGTAAAAAATACAGGCTCATAATTCATTCCGCTGACACGAACATGATTCATCCGGTCTTCTTCTTTATCTTTTCGAGTTAACTCATGTTTTTTAATTACATTATTAATGTAATCGTCAACCGAAGCACAACCAACAATACCATATTGTGTTTTCCCGTTCATTGTTTGTGCATAAATATATAAATATTTTTCGATGTCTTGTTTAAGAACTTTCTCATCAATTAATTTAAAGAAATTTTCTTTCCCTTTCTGATAAACAGCATCAGAATACTCATCAACATTATCAGGTAAATCAATTTCAGGTTTAACAACATGCAAATATGAATATTTTGATTTTGCTTCTTCTCTTGCTTCTTGTTTATTCAAAACATCATAAGGACGAGAAGCCACATCTTTAACTTTATCCTTTACAGGACGTATTCCTTTAAATGGTTTTATTACAGCCATGATTTTATTAATTGTTAATTATAAATTGTTAATTGTTATACTGCAAACGTTTTAAATCTTTACTTCGCCAGCTGGCGGATAATTGTTATATTGTTATATTGTTAAATTGTTATGTGTCAATAAATAGAGCATATTTCAAATTAATAAAAACAGCAATATAACAAAATAATAATTAGGCAATTTAGCAATTTTAATCCGCCAGATGGCGGATAGTTTTCGGACTAGTCTCACTATTTATTTACTTGAAAAGTTTTGTCACCTTTTTCAATATAATTTATTATCTGATTAATAGCAGCTACACCTGCATTAACATTAGCTTCAGATGTTTGTGCACCCATTTTTTTAGGTGTAAAGAAATATCTTCCTTCATATTTTTCAAATATAACATCTTTACAATCAGGGGCAACATCAGAAATGTAATTAAAATCATCTCTTTGTTCAAAAATCTTTAGCAATGATTCTTCACAAACGACTTCTTTTCTGGCAGTGTTTACCAAAGTAGCTCCTCTACGCATCTTTGATAATAAATCAAAATTAATTGAATTAATTGTTTTTTCGGTTGCGGGAATGTGTAAAGAGACATATTGAGATTTTGAATACAACTCTTCTACTGAAGACACAGCAATTACACCGTCTTTTTCAATTGCTTCTTTTGAAATGAAAGGGTCAAAAGCATATACTTTCATACCAAAACCTTTTGCTAATTTGCCAACAATTTTTCCGACATTACCATAAGCATGAATACCAATTGTTTTTCCTTTAAGTTCTTTGCCGGGTTTACCGTTAAAACCATTTCGTGCATTATAAATCATCATTCCAATAGCAAGTTCGGCAACTGCATTTGAATTTTGTCCCGGGGTATTCATTGCGACAACACCTTTCTCTGTAGCAGCTTCAAGGTCTAAATTATCATAACCTGCTCCTGCACGAACAACAACTTTTAAATTTTTTCCTGCTTCAATAACTTCTCTTGTTACTTTATCGCTTCTAACAATAAGAGCATCAACATCAGTTACAGCATTTACAAAATCAGACTGATTTGCATATTTTTCAAGCAATTGAACTTCATATCCGGACTTGTTTCCAATTTCTTTTATTTGCTCCACTGCTGCGGGCGCAAATGGTTTTACTGTTGCTACTAAAACTTTTGCCATAATAATAAAATTTTAATTAATTAATAAAAAAAAGCAGTCATTACAGCCAAATCGAAGTAATCTAAAAATTACTTTAGTCGTTCCTCATGCTTGTTGACTAAAGGGGACTTCTAATAATTCCTTTCTTTCAAGAAACAAATGTGATGAACAAGATGCAAGGCATAAATTTTTCTGAATAGCCGTAGCTATTGAGA
>JAUVJB010000213.1 GCA_030592465.1 Bacteroidota bacterium
AGACGATTGAGATTGCCGCTCCGCCAGCTGGCTGATTGCAATGACAAAAGCACCCTTTTTATTCTGAACTCATCTATAAAAATATAAATGCCTAAAATATCTAAAATAAGCTAATGTGCTTAAAATTAAATATTTGTAATTATAAGTACTTTAAATATTTTAAATTTTAGACATTCATAATGTGTAGTTTTATTTTTGTGTCTGAATATCAGTCATTTGCAAATTTATATTATGATGTTTTTAAGAAGTCTAAAATTACATTTGTTTTGTTTGTTTTCAGAGCAAGTGTAATTTTTTAGGGAAATTTAGGCATTTTTCATAATCGGATAAAAGTAGTTTACCCTGTTAGATATTTAATTTAAAATACTTATCTGTCAATTAACGAATTATCTCACAAGGTTTACCCCGTTGGATAAAAATTATCCTACGGGGTAAACACTTTAATATTAATCCCGAGTACTCGGGATTGTTTACTAGTAGAAATTCGAAATTAGGAAAAATTATTTTATCTAATTATAACATTAGACTTCTTAAATTGCCCAATTTTTTATATTGCGTGTTGTGGCGTCGTAGATTAAAGCATAGTAAATCCAATCCGTTTCCCAAGTCCTTTCTCAAAAATCTTAAAAAGAGTAGAAATCTGTATATCAATTTTACCATTTTCAAGTCGAGATATATAACTTTTTTTTGTTCCAGTCCTTTCTGCTAATACTTCCTGAGTCAAATGAGCTTCTTTTCTAGCTTCTTTTATCATCTCTCCAACCACAAAGGATTTGGCTTTTACTTCAAATTCATCTCGTTTTTCTGACCCAAGTTTGCCATACTTAATATCAAGAAGTTCATCAAAAGTCGTGGCGTCTCTAATTGTTTTCATGATTTGTCTCCTCTTTTATTATTAAAATAGTTCTCCTTTATTCTTAATGCTTTTTCAATCTCTTTTTTAGGTGTCTTTTGGCTTTTTTTCTGAAATCCGTTAAATAAAATTACTATTCTACCTGCATCAAAGCAGCAAAAAATCCTATAAATATCACTTCTGACTTTAATCCTAATCTCATATAACCTATCAGTTCCCTCAATGTGTTTTAAAAACTTCAGAGGAATCCTATCAACCGTTCGAATCACTTTAAACACATATTCAATCTTCTCCTGGACTGAGGAATCATGTGACACGTAGAATTCGACAAAATATTTCTCATAAAATCTAATTTCTCTTGTCATGTTACAAAGTTAACAAATATGTTAACAAATTCAAAATTAAATTTCAATTTCTTGGTATTTTTTAGGACGGGTCACGATGCGCCACAACTATGTATTTACATGTATGTTTGTATTAATGCAAGTCGGGTTAAAACTGTTGCACTACATGAATGGTTTACAATTAAGGTAGCTATTACATAACGATATGTATTAAGATCATTCTTGTCATGGATATGAACAGGAGAACCATTATGGAGATAATATACAAAATTATCTTTCTCAAAAACTCCCCAATCTGAAGAAAGCAATTTTGTATTTGCCGGAAAAATCGGAAGTTGCATTTGCATAATTTATTTGTATTTTTGTGCAAAAATACGACAAATCTATTTTACGAGCAAAAACGTCTAACTTGTTGATATTCAAGTTTAGGGTCAGGAGTTCTGAAGATATTGGATTTTATTTTCTTCACAATAACTCTTGATATTGACTTTTCTATAGTATAAAATCTACATCTGATAACTATTATAGCACAGGATTTTATAACGATGTTTCTCTACATACTATGACTGATTTAGGCACAAAGACAGAAGATGTTATACAAACAGCAAAAAAATTAAAGATTAATATTTATCAATACATAAAAGAAAACCATTCACAGAGTTAAATAGCCAATTATAATTTATTGTATCAGAATTCTCAATGTGTTTGGTACTTTGTAAAAAAACAAAGCACAAAGTACAAAGAACAAAAGGTAGAATACAAATTATTAACTTTACGTTGAAACTTATGCAAGTAACTTAAACACATATCCGGTATTACTTTTAATTTTTAAGTTAATGCCTGTTTGTATAGCATCTTCGGCAGTTGTCTTAAATTCATTTTTTGACAAAAAAATATCAGAACCAGTAATTATCTGATTATTAGATATTTGCATTAAATCAAAAGCATCTTTCGGAATTTTAATATTGATGTTTAATTCATTATCAGAGTTAAAATTTATGACAAATAAAAGTTTTTGCTCGTGAGTATATCTTAAAAATGTATATATACGATTTTGATTAAACGCCGGATTATTTTGGTTATACCACATTAAATCATAAAAATTTCCTTTGTAAACTGCTTCGTTTTGGCATATTTTAAATATCTTTTTATAAATATTTCTAATTTCTTTTTGTTCAAAGCTCAATAAATTTCCATCAAGTTTCCCTTTATTAAACCATTTTTGAAATTCGGGAACATTCCAGTAATCAAATATTGAAGTACGTCCGTCATCGCCACTAAAACCTGAAATTCCTTGGGCTGGTTCACCAAATTCCTGACCAAAATATATCATTACAGGTCCTGTATTCATTGTTGCAGCAACAATCATTAAAGGTATAGCTTTTCTCATATCGCCAAGAAAATATTTAGATGCTGCACGTTGCTCATCATGATTTTCAATAAACCGTAACATATATTTATCTATTCCGTTCAAATTTTGCCAACATGATGTTAATTGGTTTGCAGATGCATTATTGATTGAAATTTCCTTTAAAGTATCATATAATCCTACTTTGTCGTATAAATAATCGAAATGTCCGTAATTGATATAATTTGAATAGAGAGACGGATTATATATCTCGGCAATAAATATTATTTTAGGATACCGTTTTTTTATTTTAGAGATAGCCCAATTCCAAAATTCTACAGGAACCATTTCTGCCATATCGCAACGAAAGGCATCAATATTTTTAGATGCCCAAAACAAAAGTATATCAAACATTTTGTTCCATGTATCGGGTATTGGGTCAAAATATTTTTTATTATTTCTGAAATCTACACCATAATTTAATTTTACGGTATCGTACCAATCGTTAATATCAATATTAGCAGAGAATTTATCATTTCCTGTTGCTTTACACGGGAATTCAGTATAATTATAATCTTTGAATTTATTAATTAATTCATCGGGTAAGTGCAGATTTTGTTGCGGGAGATAATAGAAATTGTTATTAATATCAAATTCAACATTATTATTATCTGTTTCACCCAAATTTTTAATATCATCGGGTTTTTTAACTGAAAAATAATCTCTTGCAACATGGTTAGGAACAAAATCAATAATAACTTTCATACCATTATTATGAGTACGTTCTACAAGTTTTTCAAATTCATACATTCTATTTTCGATATTGCAGGCAAGGTCCGGGTCAACATCGTAATAATCGGTTATTGCATAAGGTGAGCCTGCCATTCCCTTAATAATTAAAGGGTTTCCGTTTGGAATATTATTTTCGGGATAAGCATCAACAATTGAGTGTTTTATAATTCCTGTGAACCAAATATGAGTAATACCAAGATTTTTTATTTCTAATAAAGTTTTATCAGTAATATCGTTAAATTTACCAAGGCCATTTTGTTTGCGAGTTCCGTTTATTACAGGATTTGTATTTTTATTACCAAATAATCGTGTAAATATCTGATATATAATTAGTTTACTCATATTTAAAAAATCAATTATGAACTTTTACAATATCTTTTTTTTGTAAAATAAGAGCAGTGCGACAGGGTATATATAATTTTAGATAATGCTGAGAATTTATCTTCCCCGAAGCTTGCGAAAAGTATGTTAGTGAATTATCAATTCTATTAAAGCCTCCAGATCTATTATCATCGCTGTTAAGAATTATTTTGTATTTTGAAGGAATAACGGGAAAACCGTAATCGCTAAATGAAGTTGAAGGATTAAAATTAAAAACACAGAATAAATTACCACGAGTAAAAGCCAGAACTTGGTCGTTTTTATTAGCCAAAATAAGGTCGATTGTATTATTAGGAGATAAATCGTTTTCTGAAATAAGTTTTAACATATCATTATCAAAATTGAGTAAATATTGATATTTTAGATTCTTATCGTAAGCTAAATTCCATTGACGTCGTGCATATTTATACGACCAATTATTACCTTCACGGGGAAAGTCAATCCACTCGGGATGTCCAAATTCGTTTCCCATGAAATTAAGATAAGCACCGCCGTTAGTAACAAAAGTTATTAATCTAATCATTTTATGTAAAGCAATTCCTCTATCAATAATTATATTTTGAGAATTTTTGTTCATTGCAAAATACATTTCTTTATCAACCAAGCGGAACATAATAGTTTTATCGCCCACAAGAGCTTGGTCGTGCGATTCGCAATAACTTACAGTTTTTTCGTCTTTACGTTTATTTGTTAATTCATGAAATATTTCCTCAACATTCCAATTCTCATCAGTTTTTCCCTTAATTGTTTTAATCCAAAAATCGGGGACACCCATTGCAAGTCTGAAATCAAATCCGAGTCCGCCATCATCAATAGGCATTGCTATTCCTGGATATCCGCTCATTTCTTCGGCAATAGTTAATGTATTTTTATTAATATTTTTAATAAGCTTATTTGCAAGAATAAAATATGTTATTGCATCTTCGTCTTGATTTCCATCAAAATAATCATTATAGCTGATAAAATCGCGAGATAAACCATGGTCGAGATATAACATACTGGTAACTCCATCGAACCGAAAACCATCGAAATGATATTCTTCTAACCAAAATTTTATGTTAGATAATAAAAAGTGCAATACATCATTTTTTCCGTAATCGAAACATAATGAATCCCAAGCAACATGCTCACGTCTATATCCATTATGAAAAAATTGATAAGGAGTGCCGTCGTACTTTGCAATTCCTTCAATTTCGTTTTTAACAGCATGAGAATGAACTAAATCCATAATTATGGCAATGCCCATACCATGAGCTTCATCTATGAGTTTTTTTAATTCATCGGGAGTTCCAAATCGTGAAGAAACAGCGAAAAAGTTTGAGACATGATACCCGAAAGAACCATAATAAGGATGTTCTTGAATTGCCATTAATTGTATTACATTGTATCCTGACTTTTTTATTTTTGGCAAGATGTTTTCTCTGAATTCGTCGAAACTGCCCACTTTTTCCTCTTGGGTTGCCATTCCAATGTGAGCCTCATAAATATATGGTATTTTGGATATTTTTTTTTGCTTATCATTTTCCCAAA
>JAUVJB010000125.1 GCA_030592465.1 Bacteroidota bacterium
CGGTTAACCCGCCAACTGGCGGGCGGAGGATTAGAATCTATAAACCTGTACGTAAGTCTATTACAAAACCGATAGTCGGCTAATCCGCCAGCTGGCGGATAGTTTTCATAGTGAATTCAACCACTAATTTATTTTTTGACCACTGGAGCGAAATATTTGGCGACATAGTATTAACCCGAAAAATTAACTTTGTTGAGGGCTTCGCCGTTCATAATTTTTCTGACGATTAAGTAATACCAACAAATTTAGGATTTTTAATACCCCCAAATTTGTCCCGATGCTTCGGGATAAATCGGGGTTTTCCGTATTGCTAACCCACATCCCATCGCACATTCATACAAAAACGAAATGAATTGTATGAATAATACGGGTTAAACTTTATTAAAATTATTTTCATTTTTTGAGAGGATACTTTTCAACTCTCATAACGAAAATTTATGAACCACGAAGTGCTCGGCGAAGCTAATTAATCGGATTAAAAAGTAAAGGTTTAAAGCTGTAAGTTATTTCTAACTTTTTTTCAGCTTTAAACCTTTAACCTTAAACTAATTGAAAAATATCAAAACTTTTTTTGATTTTAAATCATAAAAAATTTAAGTTCTGAAATTAACTTATCTTGAAACAACAATTTTTTTAACAAATGTTTTATTATTAACTGTCATTTTAATGAAATAAATTCCTTTTTCAAGATTTTTACTATCAAGCAAAATAGAATGTTCGCCCCTATTGATTAATTTATTAGCAATAATTTGATAAACATTTTTACCAAGTATATTATAAACTGATAGGTTTACATTTGAATTGTTTGATAATTTGTATTTAATATTTGCAAAATCATTTACAGGATTAGGATATACTTTAAATTCGCAATTTGTATTATAATTATTTATTATTCCCGTAAGAGTAATTGATAATTCAAATCCCTGTGTATTAGATAATTCACCATCACTTACAAGCAATTTAACAGAATCTGTACTTTCTACTAATGGTGTTCCTGATAATGTAGCAGTACCATCTTCATTATCAGAGAAACTTAACCATTCCGGTTTTTCAGAACAGGTTATTATTAAAGAATCGCTTGCATTAACATCTGAAGTGATAATATTATAAGTATAAACAGAATCTATTGCTCCGGTTGTTACAGGAATTGAAGTAAATACAGGAGCTACATTTGTTTCTGAAGATGTTATTGTAAATAATTGTGTATCAGATAATTCACCGTCACTTACAATTAATTCAATTGTATCAATACTTTCTACAGTTGGAGTTCCTGATAATATTGCAGTACCATCTTCATTATCAGAGAAACTTAACCATTCCGGTTTTTCAGAACAGGTTATTGTTAAAGAATCGCTTGCATTAACATCTGAAGTGATAATATTATAAGTATAAACAGAATCTATTGCTCCGGTTGTTACAGGAATTGAAGTAAATACAGGAGCTACATTAGTTTCTGAAGAGGTTATTGTAAACGATTGTGTATCAAACAATTCACCGTCACTTACAATTAATTCAATTGTATCAATACTTTTTACTAATGGTGTTCCTGATAATATTGCAGTACCATCGCCGTTATCAACAAAACTTAACCAGTCAGGTTTTTCCGAACAGGTTATTATTAAAGTATCGTCTGCATTTTCATCTAAAGTAGCAATATTATAAGTGTAAACAGAATCGATTGTTGCAGATGTTACAGTTGGTGATATAAATTCAGGAGCAACATTAATACCTCCAATACAATTTAAAGTTGCAGCCCAGCCATCTCTTGTAACAGAACCATCGCTGGTAAAATGGAAAGTAAGAGCACCTAATTCTGTAGTAGAAGATACTGTTTCAGGAAGATCTGTGCCACAGTAAGTTCCTATTTGAGTAGCAGATGTAGATGTTCCATCATAAATTTCTAATTGATCGTAACAACCTGATGAATAACTTTCAACATTAAATTCAGTGAAAATAACTTGCATCTTAGCACCTTCTATTGATGGCATAAAAGTCATTGTAATATCTTCACTGGATTCATATTGACCATCAGGACCTCCTGTGTCATAAAATAATGACGAACAGGTTGTTATTGTTGTATCAGACATTAAGTAAGCAGCATAACCTGTTGTAAAAAACCATGTGCTACAACTTGTAGCTTCACCTGCGGGATTTTTCGGAACTACTTTCCAGTAATAAGTAGTGAATGCTTCCATTGAAGCAGGTGTAAAAGATATATTGGTAACATTTTCAACAAACTCGGGAGTAGAGGATGTGCCAAAATAAACATCATAGCTAAATGCACCTGAAACTTGTTCCCATGATAGAGACGACATTGTTGATACATCTGTAGAACCATCAGCAGGATTAGGATTACCGGCACATGCAGGTGGCTCTGTAATATCAAAACAAGTGAAACTTGCAACCCAACCTGAGTTGTTAGTATAACTATTAGATATAAAATTAAAAGTTAAAGCACCTTGTTCATTACTTGCTGATACTATTCCGGGACTATTTGTTCCGGAGAACGGACTTCCCTCAATTTCATCGGCAGAAGTATTTGTTCCATTGTAAATATGTAAATAATCATTTGATTCTGTTTCAAAAGAGGTAAAGTCAAATTCCATTACTTTATTTTCTGAATTGGGTTGAAAAGTCATTGTAAAATTTTCACTATTAGAATAGTTCTCATCAGGGCCTCCTGTATCATAAAAAGTACCTATGCATGCTGTAATAGTATCATTGCTCATAAAATAATCGGGTATCAGACCTACTACAACCGGTATTGTTTTTTCAGCAGTATATTGAGAGGATTCTCCTGCACTAATATCACAAACAAAAGAAACTTCTGTTCCCATAGGAGTTAGAGCATCTGCAGTAACACTAAATATTGCAATTTCTGTAGAGTCTGCATTTAAATCGCCAATATCATATGTGTTGTCATTAATAGTAACATAATTATCAACTGAAAGATTGGCAATAGCATTGGTAACATCAGCATGTCCTGTGTTTGAAGTTGAAATAATTATGTTAGCAGTTTCCCCTGGATCTAATATTCCATCATCATTACCTGTTTCTGAATCATCTATTGTTATATTACCAATAGTTAGTTCAGGTGCATTGATTGTCATCTGCAATGTTGAGTTCCATGTGCTGTCTATATTGTCAGTCATTTCTAATCCAAAGGTTACCTTGTATTGATCAGGAACATTATTTGCAATAGTAACAGCAAAAGCATCAAGTTCTTGTGCAGTAGAATTTGTATCAATATCTCCAAAATTATGTGTGTTGTCAGTAATTGTAACATAAGAATCAGAGCAAGAAAGAACAGCATTAACGGCATTTGCCATTTCTGTTCCAAGATTTTTAAGGGTTACATCAAATGTAACAGCTTCGTTGAAATCAGCCAGTCCGTTATTATTACCGGATGCATCATCAATAGTGTAGTTGTCAAGAACAACATAAGCACCATCAAGAGCTGCAGCAGGTATTTGGTCAATAACAGGCTGATACTGAGGTTTGGTTATTACAATGTCAACATTTCCTCCACTTAAAACAGGTGTAATTGGAACATTCACCGTGCCTGTTTCTCCGACTAAAGCGCTACCATGTAACACTCCATCTTTAGAAATTCCAACATACGAACCGGGTTCAGCAGTTACTTCAAAATAATCTATACCAATAGGTAAAGCATCCATATAACTTGTGTTGTTAATTTCACCTTGAGTTTGATATATAACCAAAGAAGGGTCGCCAAGGCAGTTATATGCCTGCCAGTAATATGTAGGACCTACAGATCCTGAAAAACCTTGATTGTCTGCTTCGGTTACAGCAAGATTCCCAATAAATACCATAGCATCCATTGAAACATAATCGCTAATAAAAGGTGCATCGTAAACTCCCCATGTGGTTGTATCAAATGAAGGAGTATTTCCATCACCAACAGTAGAAAAAGCACCTACTGACCAGTAAACATCTTCGTCCCAGTATGAAGAAGGAGAAGAACCAATATAGCCGACAGCACCTTTATTTTCTGCACGCATCCATGTTTCTCCAAAACATTCGGTATAACCAAAATCACAGGCAAGGCAACAGTTACCAATTGCGAGAGGATATTTACCTTGGTTAGTAAAAGCATTTACAGCAGTTTGTGATAATTCAGGAGTACACCATTCAGTTTGACCGCCGTGTGCAGTGTAGTTAATAAAGCCAACACCTGCGTTTACTGTTTCATAACAGCCTGTATAACTGGTAAGGTAAACATTAATATTAGTAAACCCGTGAGCTGTATTATAATAATTTTCGGTAGCATAATTAATTGTAGGTTGACCATGTGAAGGATTGTGACCATAGCTGTCAGCACCTGCAATTAGAGTAACATTATCAAGGTAAGCAGGGTCAGTAAATTCATATTTTTCATAATACAGAATTTTGTCAATCTGTGGTTGTAATTGTGCTGTAGTTGTAGCAGAAAGACGTCCGTAATACATTTCAGGGAAATTGTCTCCGTCAACACTACAATAATAAAGGTCTGTCATTTTCGCAGATGCTGAACCTGTTTGTGCAGGTATTTGAGGCGTATCACCAACTAATAGAACAAAGCTCGGAGCAGGGTCTTCAGTGGTTCCTGCATTATATTGATTATGAATATATGTTTGAATGTCGCTGTATGAAGTTCCTATTACATCAGTATAAGCAACAATAACTTTAAATCCTTTTTTTGTTTTCCATTCGATAAAAGGCTGTAATTGTGTTTCAAACATTGGGTCTGATACAATTAAATATTTAACAGGATAAGTTGTTAAATCGGGATGATCGGGATAATCTTTTGCATTATGATTAATAATACTTTTATAAATTGCTTCAAAATAAGGTGAGTATGTTGATGCTTTTATATTTTCTGTTAATGCAATATCGCTTCCTGTAAAAGTTATTTCAACTTCTATATTATTATATACTTGTATCATACCGGTAACAGGATTGTACCTAACAGGAGCTACAACTAATCGTGCCAATCTCACACCTCGCAAAACACCAAGTACCTCTACACTAATTAATTCGTGTTTGATAAATGAATTTGAATTATATGCTGCTTCATTATATTCAAATTCTACCGTAGTTGGGTCAATATTTTTAGCCAATGAGGGTTGAGCAGGCATAATTTTATTTGTTATACCAAATTCACTTAATTTATACTTATTAAGTGTATAATTTTTTACTTTTACGGATACTTGTGCTCCAAAAGGAATTTCAATAAGTTCTTTTGCTGCAGGAAGCTTTGGCGTTCCGACTTCACCTATAAAGTAAGTCTTTGGAATACTAATTTCACTAAAAAGACCTTTTTTTGTACTGACTTCAAAACTCTTAATACCTTCAAAATCGTATGAGATATTAAGTTTTTCATAATTGTTCTCAGTAATCTTTACTGTATTTTTGCCGGTTCCAAAATTTATATCGTAATCTTTAGCATTAGTAAACGAAAAAGATGCGATAAAAAAACATAATAAAAAGATAATTTTTACTTTCATATTTTAAAAATTTAAGTTAGAAAAAAATATTTGTCAAATTTTATTCCGAGTTTTCTCGGCATTGTTTATAACAATTTCATAAAAAGTTTTCAAATTTAATATTTTATTTTTAAATATTCATTGAATCCGGAAGTAAATAATATGAATTTTTGACATAAATACATAAAACATAGACTAAATTTTTTTTAAATAAATTAAGATTTATAATTTTTATTTTATAAGTGACAAACCTTCCAGAGCAGATTTATCATCAGGAGAAATTAGCAACACTTTATTAAATAGAATTTTAGCTTCTCTTATTTTTCCTGTTTGAAAATTTGTCCATGCATACATCAGTAAACCATCATAGTCGAAAGGGTATAGATTTACAACTTTTCCAAAACATTTTAGTGAATTAGCGTAATCTTTTCTTCCATAATAAATAAGTCCTAATCTGTAATTAACAATTGTATTATTTGGAGAATTAGTTAATATTTGTTCGTACAAATTTTTTACTTCATCCCACTTGCCCAAAGCTGCTTTTGGCAATACTAATCCGAATTTTGCTTCTTCCGAATATGGCATTAATTTAATTGCTCGTTGATAATAAACATTAGATTCTGAAAAATTACCTGTTTGGTAATTGAGCCATCCTAAACGCAAGTTAATTTCATACGAATTTTCATCGTAAATATTTTTTATAACTTTAATAGCATTAGTGTAATCACCTTTTTTTTCCAGACTAATACTTTTATTGAAATTTGTGCGAAGTAAGTCAAAGTTTTGAGCAAAAAGACCTAAGCTCATAATACAAAAAACAAATGTAATTGTTAGAGATTTTTTTAAAAGTACCATTTTATTCCTCCTGTTATTGAATTATTAATATATTTAGAATCGTAATCGATTCCATTAAGTGAATACGTATTTGTGTAAGAATATTGTTGAAAAATTGTGTAAATCTGTATTTTACCCTTATTTAATGTCAGGTATAAACTTATGCCGAAGTTGCTGTTTAGTTTATCATCAGAATTATTAATTATAAAAGCATCACTATAAATAAAATTATATAGACCGCTTCCGACTAAAATAAAAGGTTCTATTGTCAATGTTTTAATTGGGGTAATACCTATGCTTTCTTTTATTATATAGTTTGAAGTGTTTATATTGCCGGTGCTTGCAAATTGGTAAAATCCTTGAGTGCCGATATAAAAATTTGAGTTGGCAAAAGGATAATAGTACAATGATAATGACGGTTGAAATTGTGTGCCTGAATTTAGAGTGGAAAAAGATGCTGCCAGCTTAAAATCGAAAAGCGAGATGCTTTTTGAGAATGCACCGTAAAGAACTATGTCATTAGTTGGTGTGCTGTAAAGCAAATTAGTATTCCTTCCGCCATGGTTTGATGAAAGAGGGTCTTCGGCTTTAATATTTGAATTGATATAATGTATAGCAAGTTTTAGATTATTACCTTTCCCAATATGCCAATTGCAATTAATGTAATATTGAAACAGATTAACATTTTCAGAAAATTCTGACACGCTGTAATTCTGTGAGTAAATATCATTATTGGCATTTATGTAGCTAAAAGCATGAAAAACTCTGAATTTGTTTTTCGACAAATGAGTTAGGTTAACACTAAAATAGTTAAAAGAGTTTGATACCGTTTGTTCAAGATTGTCTGTTGTTTGAGTCTCTGCCTTATAATTATTATAAAAATTTGTTTTATATTCTGTTCCTATTCCGTTGATAAATGAGTTTTCATCAAGAAATTTTAATTTTTGTTTTAGAGCAGGGTTAAAATTATGAGATAAAATTCTTGCATCTTCTGTTCTTCCTGAAAAAACATACGAGTAATATAAATATTCTTGTGCAATATTATCTTCGGGAGTTTTATTAACAACATTTTCGAAGAAGGGGATAGCCTTTCGATATTTTTTCAATTCATAATAAGCAATACCCAAGCGATATTGAAGATAATAAAAATCCACATTGTTTTTTAATGAATTGTTGCCATATTTAATTAATGCTTTCCAATCTTATTGTTGATACAAAAGAAAAGTTTTATTGTTTACATTGGTATAATTATATATTTCTTGCGAATTTGCATTGTGAATAATCAACACGAAAAAAATAAAAATAATTAATCTATACATATTGCCTTTATTTTAATTTTATCAAATGAAATATTTAACTCATTTATACCTTTTGAGTTAATATTAATGTCGGTGTTTAAATTTTTTCTTGTCTTGTTAAATATTTTGAGTTCTGTTCTTGATTCTAATTTTATTTTTGAAGGTGAAAAATCATCATCAATAGAAATATAATTCATAGAAAAATAAGCATTGAGAAAGATTTTAAATGGTGCAATAAAATCTTGAAAAAACATAATTTTTTTATTAAAGATTATATTTGGAGGTATCTTGTCGTTCACAGAAAGTCCCGGGTAAAAACCAAGTTCAACTTTATAAAGTGATAAGAAAAAATAATATAAGAATGATTTTTTATCACCCTCGAAATAAGTAAAATAATGTAATAGACCATCATTTTTTATATAAGCAAATGAATTAGTTTTTTTACAATGTATAAAAGTATTATTATAGATGTCAGTATCAACAACCCATGAGTATATAGTTTCCTTTTTCGTTTTCACACCATTTGTTTGAGTGGTAACCTTAAATTTTATTGTTTGACCGGGAATAAAATGTAAAGCATTATGCAATAAACTATTTGTTTGAATATTACTGATAATTTGATTTTTTTCAGGTTTACTAAACGATTTTAGATTATATTCTGAATTGTTTTTTTGCATATAATGAGCAACAGCATAATCTAAAGTATGAGAACCAACAAAAGGTGTGGCTTGAAATTGAAAATGTAGATGAGGATAAGGAGAGCGTCCGGAATTGCCACATAAAGCAAGGGCTTGTCCTTTTTTTACAAATTCGCCTTTTTTAACTTTAAAGGAATCGTTTTTGAGATGGCTTAACTGAGAATACAGATATTCAGTGTGTTTAATCGTAAGGCTATTTCCCCAGTTATTAAGAGTATTTATGTCTCCTATTAAATTATCGTCAACGCCATCAATAATTTCAACAATTATGC
>JAUVJB010000081.1 GCA_030592465.1 Bacteroidota bacterium
AATAAAGCATTAGAAATTTATAATGGTACAGAAAGTACTATTGACTTAAGTAACTACAGAATAAAAATTATTCATAATGGCGATTTTGAAGGCGAATATTATACTTTCCCTGCCGGTGCAACTATTGCCGGTAATGATGTGTTTATTATTGGAAATGATGGTGCTGTAAGTGATATTCTATCAGTAACAGACGATTCTGTCGCTTGGGATTCAGGCTCAGTGGTTAGCTTTAATGGTGATGATGCTCGTTTACTCGAAAAAACAGTTGATGGTGGAACTACTTGGGATTCTACTGATGTTATAGGAAATTCTATTGGAGGAGACCCTGGTGCTGGTTGGGATGTTGCAGGTGTTACTAATGCAACTAAAGACCATACTTTAGTCAGAAAAAATTCAGTATCACAAGGTAACACCGATTGGTCTGCTTCTGCGGGTACTACTACTGAGAATTCAGAATGGATTGTTTATGAAGATGGAACTTATAATTACTTAGGATTTCATAACTTAAATTCGGCAAATGATATTTTATCTTTTGTATTAGAAGCTCAAACAGGAGACGCTATTATTAACAGTGATGAACATAAAGTAACAATAGAAGTTGGATACGGAACTGATGTTACATCTCTTGAACCAACAATTACAGTTTCTCTCGGTGCACAAGTTTCTCCAACAGGTGCTCAGAATTTTACAGATTCTGTAGTATATGTTGTTACAGCTGAAGATGGAACAGCTCAAGATTGGTCAGCTTTTGTTACTGTAGCTCCTGTAAGTACTGAAGCAAACATTCTTACTTTTGTTTTAGCAGAACAAACAGGTGATGCAGTAATTAATACTACAGACACAACTGTTTCAATTGAAGTTGCTGAAGGAACAGATGTTACTGCTCTTTCTCCTACAATAACTGTTTCTTATGGAGCACAAGTAACATCAACAGTTCCTCAAGATTTTACAAATCCTGTAATTTATACTGTTGTTGCCGAAGACGGAATAACAACAAAAGAGTGGACAGCTACTGTTACCATACAAGAAATTAGTACAGTCAGCATTTATGATATTCAATACACTACTGATGCAAGTGGGGATTCTCCTTATTTAGGACAAATTATTAGGACAAGTGGAATTATTACAGGAATTGCTACTGATGGTTTCTTTATTCAAGACAGCGTAGGTGTTTGGAATGGCGTTTATGTTTTTAATAAATATGACTCAGTATCTCCTGCTCCTGTAGTTGGTGACAGTATTGCTCTTACAGCTCAAGTTGATGAATATTACAATTTAACAGAATTGAAAAATACATCATATACAGTTGAAGCATCAGGTGTTACTCTTCCTTTACCGGCTGTTATAACAGCAACTGATATGACTGAAGGAATAGAAGGCGTTCTTATTAAATTTGAAAACTATACTTGTGTTGATGTTGATTTTGACGGTCATAGTAACTCATTATATGTTAAAGAAGGTGTTACAGATACTCTTATGGTTCATGATATGATGTATAGTGACATTAATCCTGTTTTGAACAATGAATACACAATTACCGGTATTGGAAATTATGATTGGAATAATTTCAAAGTTGAACCAAGAGATTCTAATGATTTTGAAATTCTAATAATTGTTAATAATCCTCCGACAATTGAAAATGTAGTTATTAGTCCAACTGCACCTACACCTAATGATACAGTTTGTGTAGTTGCTGATTTTAACGATGATGTTGCAGTTACTGCAAAACATTTCTATTATGGATTAGATGCTGATAGTGTTAATATTGAACTCACATTAGAAGCTGTTGGATTCTCAGGAAACACATTTAGAGCTGTCATTCCTGTACAAAATGCCGGTGTAACTGTTTACTTTAGAATTGAAGCTTCTGATGTTGACTCTACTGTTACTTATACAGGAAGTTATAATGTTATTACAGGTATTGATGATATTAATATGAACAATATTAGTATTTATCCAAATCCTGTAAACGATATTTTACATTTAGATAATTTGAATAACGTTCAAAACATTACAATTTCTAATATTATTGGTCAAAAAGTTAAAACTATTGAGAATATTAATTCTGAAAAAATAAGAATTAATACCTCAGACTTAGACCGTGGCGTTTATATTATCTCAATTACTGATAAATTAAGAAATGTTCACTCAAGTAAATTATTGAAGAAATAATTAATTAAACAACATATTAAAAAGGGACTTAATGTCCCTTTTTTTATGCTAAAAAATATATAGTTTTATACAAATCAAAATTGTAATTTTACATATTATTTTTTTTGGCATCTTTCAAAAAAAATAAAGTAGTTTACACTTTCAATAATAAATGAGTCCACTGTGAAAACTAAAATTATTAATTAATAGCCGATTAGCGGTTTTGTAATAGACTGACGTACAGGCTTGTAGCTTCTAATCCCTCCGCCAGCTGACGGATTAACCGCTTATCGGCTTTTCGGAGTGGACTCATAAATAGAACACTGACGACACAGATTATACTAATTGATACAGATATCAGCATCATCTAAATTCTATTCTTTAAATACTAATTAACCTATTAATAAAATATTATGACAAAAGAAGAATTTAAAAAATCAATTTTACAAGGTATTCCAACTGATTTACCTGAATTAAAACCGTATGATAATAAAATTAGTCACGCCCCAAAACGTAAAGATATTTTATCACATGACGAAAAAAAATTAGCTTTAAAAAATGCTTTACGCTATTTTGATAAAAAACATCATAAAATTCTATCTACTGAATTTGCCGAAGAGCTTAATAAATATGGTAGAATTTATATGTATCGTTTTCGTCCCGATTATGATATGTATGCAAGGAACATTAACGAGTATCCATACAAATCGAAACAAGCAGCATCAATAATGCTGATGATACAAAATAATTTAGATTATGCCGTAGCACAACATGCTCATGAACTTATTACTTATGGCGGCAACGGTTCGGTATTTCAAAATTGGGCACAATATCGTTTAACAATGAAGTATTTAGCAGAGATGACTGATGAACAAACACTTGTTCTTTATTCAGGATATCCTCTTGGTTTGTTTCCTTCACATAAAGATGCTCCACGATTAGTGATAACAAATGGTATGGTAATACCGAACTACTCATCGCAAGATGATTATGAAAAATTCAATGCTCTTGGTGTTTCACAATATGGACAAATGACAGCCGGCTCGTTTATGTATATAGGTCCACAAGGTATTGTTCATGGTACAACAATTACAGTGATGAATGCAGCTCGATTACACAGTAAAGGAAATATTGCAGGCAAGGTATTTGTAACCTCAGGTTTGGGCGGTATGTCAGGTGCACAAGCAAAAGCTACAGTTATTGCCGGTGCAATTTGCGTTGTAGCAGAAATAAACCCAAAGGCAGTTGAAAAACGCCACTCACAAGCTTGGGTTGACGAAGTTTATACTGACCTCAATGAATTGGTTAAACGTATTAAAAAAGCAAAAGAAAACAAAGAAGCTGTCTCATTGGCTTATCAAGGCAATATTGTTGATTTGTGGGAAAAGTTTGTTGACACGGATTTAGAAATTGAATTAGGCTCTGACCAAACTTCTCTTCATAATCCTTGGGCAGGCGGCTATTATCCTGTTGGTTTATCGTTTGAAGAAGCTAATGAAATGATGAATAGAGACCCTGAACAATTTAAAGAAAAAGTAAGAGCTTCGTTATGCCGACAAGTTAAAGCTATTAACAAAATGTCAGGCCGTGGAATGTATTTTTGGGATTATGGATATGCTTTCTTATTAGAAGCAAGCAGAGCAGGTGCCGATGTTATGAAAAAAGACGGAACATTTATTTATCCTTCTTATGTTCAAGATATTATGGGACCTTTATATTTTGATTACGGATTTGGTCCTTTCCGTTGGGTATGTACATCATGCGACCATAGAGATATTGAAGTAACCGACAAGATTGCTGCCGATGTATTAACTAAAATAGCAAAAACAGCTCCGAAAAAAATTTCTACTCAACTCAACGATAACATTCATTGGATTAAAGAAGCAGATGATAATAAACTAATAGTAGGCTCTCAAGCTCGCATATTATATGCTGATTGTGAAGGCAGAACAAAAATTGCCACTGAATTTAACAAAGCAATAAAAGATGGTCGGATTAGTGGTCCCGTAGTTCTTGGTAGAGACCATCACGACGTATCCGGCACAGATTCACCATATCGTGAGACTTCAAATATTTATGACGGTTCACAGTTCACTGCTGACATGGCAATACAAAATGTTATTGGTGACTCATTTAGAGGTGCTACCTGGGTTTCAATCCACAATGGCGGCGGCGTTGGCTGGGGTGAAGTAATTAACGGCGGGTTTGGCTTAGTTCTTGATGGTTCTAATGATGCCGAACGGCACTTAAAAGAAATGTTATATTGGGATGTTAATAATGGTATTGCTCGTCGCAGCTGGGCTCGTAACCAAGGTGCAATATTTGCTGCAAAACGTGCTATGGATGAAAATCCTAATCTAAAAATTACTATTCCTAATATTGCTGATGATGATTTGATTGATTCTTTGAAGTTGTGAGACACGAATTTCACGAATTAACACGAAAAATTGGAAATATGAGCGTATCGGAGTTCTATTGACGACATAACCGCTTAGCGGATTGTTATTTAAACACATATACATTAAAATTTGTTGTGAATTAATTTTTAACAAAACAGATGACAAAAAGAATCCGCTTAGCGGTTTTTACTTAAATTTTCACGACATAACCGCTTAGCAGATTGTTATTTAAACACATATACATTAAAATTTGTTGTGAATTAATTTTTAACAAAACAGATGACAAAAAGAATCCGCTTAGCGGTTTTTCACATAAACTAAACTACTATGAAAAAAAAAGTATTAATAATATTTGCTACAGTTCTTTTGTTTTTTTCCTGCAAAGATAAAAACACTTACGACCCAACTTCACTTACCGGCGCATGGCATTGTGAAGAATACGGTTCAATATCAGTACCTCGTCATTATCAAGTTAATATTACAAGGTCACCTTATGATTCTACCATTTATATAGTTAACAACTTTTATAAAATAGGTTATGATACAGAAATATATTTCTCGGCTGATGACAGCTTAATTGATATTTCTTCTCAAACTATTGGGCAATATTTATTTTCAGGTCATGGTAAAATTTCAATTGATTTTAAACGAATTGAATTAGAATATGAGGCAACAATTCCGGAAGGTATTGATGAAGTCAGTGCTGTTTATGCCCGGCAATAGTCCATGGATTACAGTAGAAAGAGAGAAGTAAAAGCTTTCTGTCCTTACTCTTTTTCTACATTAATCTGTACGTGCGGTTTTTCCGCATACGGCTTTCATGCAAAATTCGTCTAAAATATGTAAAACTTAAACTCCGGCTCTATCTTTTTTTTGTTTTTATATTGTAACTAATCAGTACTTAAAGTGTACTAAAGTTAAGAGTGTCTAAAGTTTTTAAAGATGGATATTAAGTAATTTAGTAAAAATTTAAATCTTTTATTGATTTGAGATAATTAATAGTTTAATAGTGTTGGTTCTAAAAAAATGCAATTAATTTTGACAAAAGCCAATGAAATTCTTGCTATTTTTACTTCAATTGGTAAGAAGTTAAAACTTAAGGTATTCTATGCATTCTTAACTTAAGGCACTGAGTAGTTACAAATTTAATAATTATATAAAACCGGCATTTTTTTTATGTTTCTTTTAATTAATGATAAACAAACATTACATATTATTTATAATTTTTTTCTTTATTATTCCGCTTAACACAAAAGCCCAAGATACAATAAAAGAAAAAAAAATGCTTCTTTTGAAAGTTGTAATTATCAACAATGACACTCTCCCTAATATTAATTTAAAAGAAATAATCGTTTTACCACCTCGAAAATTCAAAAACCAACGACAAAAAAAAAGATATTGGAGATTAGTATATAATATAAAAAAAGCATATCCTTACGCAAAAATTGCAAGTAGAAGATTTATTGAATTAAACGACACGCTTTTAACAATTAAATCGAAACGAAAACAAAGGCGTTACATTAAACAAGTTCAAAATGAATTGCTTGACAGATATAAAGATGAGCTTAAAAAACTTACAATAACTCAGGGGCGAATATTAATAAAACTTGTTGATAGAGAAACCAATAATACTTCATATTACATAATTAAAGAATATCGAGGGTCGTTTTCGGCTTTTTTCTGGCAATCAATTGCCAGAATTTTTGGTGAAAATCTAAAAGCCGAATATAATCCTGAGGATGAAGATAAACTTATTGAAGATATTGTTATTAGGATTGAAAACGGGCAATTGTAGAAAGAATATAATGTTTAAGAAACATTACATAAATTCAAAATAGACGCAACCTATTGACTTAATGAACGTCTTTATTATATATAAATTTTTTGTTATCAAACAAACATAAAAAAAAATATCATTTTTTTGCATAACTGAGCTTGCGAGTTAAACAAGGGTGATTATTTTTTAATTGCAGTGCCATACGACCTTTAAAAATTATAAAATAAACGTATGAAAACTAAAATTAATTTCTTATTTCTATTGTTGCTTATTACTTTTTGTTCTTGCACGAAGAGTAAATATGTGACACTAGATATTAACTCAATTTCAGTATATTTTGATGAACAACTAATTGACGATAACAAACCTGTTTGCTTACGATTTAATATCTATTCTAAAGAATTATTCCCAAAGGCATATTCATTTGAAGATTATGTTGTTGTTAAAAGTAATTCCATCTTAATAAAAATTGATAAAATACGGGATAATGGTAAATGTAATTATGATTATTTATCTTCATTATCTCCTGAAAATATTGATAGTCTTAAATGTGCGGCAAGTGGGGATTTTATTATTAACAATTTGCAGAGAGGAAATTATAATTTTGAAATAGATATTTTTGACCAACAATTTAAAGGCGAATTGATATTATCTGATAAGATTGCAACTCTTAATTTTGATGATACCTCTAATGTGGAACAATTTAATAAAAGTATTAATATAGTACCGGATTCATGCATTTTTGGAACATACTATTATTTAAACAACAGTGATAATAATCATTTCAATGATTTTGTAGAAGAACTAAAAAGTAATAAATGCAAAGAAATTAATTTGCTTCCGGGACATTATAGAGCATTTGAAGTCGATAAACAAGGAAAGATATTTTTCAATCAGGGACAGATACAAAATAACGAGATAAAATTCATCTTTAAATACGATATGAATATTGATGAAATTGTATCAGTTTTAAATAATTTTATCAATCGTTTCCCTGAAACTTATGGTGTTATCATGAGAGATAGTAACGGGAATTATTTCAATATAAAGAAACCATCAAATTAATGGTATTCAAAGAATTACTATTGGTTTGTTTAGCCTGTGAAGTGAAATACACTTACCCCAAGTAATGCAGGGTGAAACGAAAATAAATAAACAGTATAGTAGTTTGAAAGTGAAGTGATATGAATCCTGCACTACTTTTAGCTTCGAAACGATAAATGAGTAACATTGGAAAATTATTAGCCTTTACTCATTTTAATACAAACCAAAAATAAAAATTGAAAGTTGAAAGTAATATCAAAAAACCTAATTTTCAATTAACTCAAGAATTGATTTTACAACATTATCAGCACCTTCACCAATTTGAGCTATTGTGGCATTAAGCATATAACAAGGATTAGTTACAATTTTATTTTTCATATCAACAACAACCTCACCATTGTTTGTATTTTTATGAGTTGCTCCCATTTGTGAAACATCATTAGCAGTATGAGCATCTTGTCCTATTGTAAGCTCAACATCACTTAGAACTTTAGCTATAATAACCGGAGATATACACAAAGCCCCAATAGGCTTATTTAATTTTGCCATACTTTTTATAGCATCAGCAACTTGAGTGTTTACTTTACAGTTAACACCATCAAAAGCATAGGTAGATAAATTTTGGGCTGCTCCGAAACCTCCTGGAAAAATTACTGCATCAAATTTTTTTGCATTAAATTTATCTAAAGATAGAATATTTCCACGTGCAATACGAGCTGCCTCAACCAAAACATTACGAGTTTCGTTTATGGTTTTGCCGGTTAAATGATTTACAACATCGTGTTGCTGCATGTCTGGTGCAAATATCTGATATTCAGCACCATTTTTGTCAATTGCATATAATGTTAATGTAGCTTCGTGAATTTCAGAGCCATCATAAACACCACATCCTGAAAGAATAACTGCTATTTTCTTTTTATTTCCCATGATTTTAATTTTTTTTGTTTATTCAATAAAATTAATACTTTTTTCTCATATTATTAAATACAAAATTGTATTTTTATCAAAAACATACGAAGCTTAAAATTAAAAGTTCATAAAATTGTAAAGTTTAACGTTATTTAACTTTTCCGAAATTTCAAACTTTGGAAAAGTTTTTCTAAAAATATAAACAGATGAAAGTACATTTTATATCAATAGGCGGAACAGCCATGCATAATTTAGCTATTGCATTACACAAAAAAGGATATACAATAACAGGTTCGGATGATGAAATATTTGAACCATCGAAAAGTCGTTTAAAAAAATATGGTTTGCTGCCCGAAAAAATCGGTTGGAACACATCAAAAATCACTAACAAACTTGATGCAATTATTTTAGGTATGCATGCACGCGAAGATAATCCCGAGTTATTAAAAGCAAAGGAATTAAATTTAAAAATATATTCATATCCTGAATATCTATACGAACAAACAAAAAACAAAACACGGGTTGTAATAGGCGGCAGCCACGGCAAAACAACAATCACATCAATCGTAATGTTTGTATTAAAATACAATAATATAAACTTTGATTATATGGTTGGCTCGCAAATAGAGGGTTTTGAAACTATGGTTAGCCTTTCGGATGATACTGAAATTGCAGTTTTCGAGGGCGATGAATATCTTTCATCTCCAATAGACAGAAGACCGAAATTTCATTTATATAAACCGAACATCGCTCTTTTGAGTGGTATTGCATGGGACCACATAAACGTTTTCCCTACATTTGAAAATTATATTGACCAATTTAATATTTTTATCAGCACAATTGAAAAAAACGGCACTCTTATTTACTTTAATAACGACCCTGTTTTAAAAAACATTGTAAAAAATAATAACAACCATATTAACAAAATTCATTATTCTGCACATAAATATATTATTAAAAATAATAACACACTATTAATAACAGATAATGGAAAAATACCAATTCAACTTTTTGGCGAACATAATATGCAAAATATTAATGGTGCAAGACTAATATGTAATGAGTTAGAGATAAACAACGCTGATTTTTACAAAGCAATAAAACAATTTAAAGGTGCATCAAAAAGATTACAACTAATTGCAAAAAACAACAAAACAAATATTTATCTCGACTTTGCCCATTCTCCTTCGAAACTAAAAGCAACAACAACAGCAGTAAAACAACAATACCCTGAACGAGAGCTTGTTGCCTGCATTGAGCTACACACTTTTAGCAGTTTAAACGAAAAGTTCTTGCCACACTATAAAGATACCATGAGCAAAGCTGATTTATCAATTGTTTATTTTAATCCTAAAGCAATAGCACACAAAAAGTTAAAACAATTACAACCCAAACGAGTTAAGGAAGCATTTCATCATAACAACTCAAAAGTTTTTACTAATATTGATGACTTAATAAGTTTTTTAGAGAGCATCAATTTCAAAAATAAAAATTTATTATTAATGAGTTCCGGTAATTTCTCAGGAATAAATATCAATAAACTCGCAACAAATCTTATTAAAAATACGTTATAAATATAGAAGCATGCTGATTCTTAATGTCTAATCTAAATTAAACAAGATGGAACCGAAAAAAAGCAAAAAAGCAAACTTGGAAAGAAGCAGATTCCTTTTTCTCGAATTAGGATTTGTAGTAACACTTTTAACAGTACTTCTTGCATTTAGTTGGTCAACATCTGAAAAAACTGATAATACATTAGGTGAGTTATTTAATGTTGATGCAGAAGAAGAAATTATTCCAATTACAAGGCAAGAACAACCAAAACCCGAAACACCTCCACCTACAATAAAAGTTTCTGAGGTTATAAATATTGTTAAAAATAATGAAAAGATTGACCATGAATTAAAGATTGATGATACTGATGCTGACCAAAAAACTCGAATTCAGGCTATTACTATGGATCATGAACCTGAAGTAGATGACAATCAAATTTTTATAACTTCGGAAGAAAAGCCAATGTTCCCTGGCGGAATAAACGAAATGAGAAAATATATTGCAACACACATTGTATATCCTGAAATTGCTAAAGAAAATGGAATTACAGGCAAAGTATATATTCAATTTGTAGTGAATAAAAAAGGTTATATTGAACAAGTAAAAGTATTACGTGGCGTTGACCCTTCTCTTGACAAAGAAGCTGTTAGAATTGTTAAAAGTTTACCAAGATGGGAACCGGGGAAACAACGAACAAAACCTGTAAACGTTTTATTTACTGTTCCTATTAACTTTCAATTAAATTAATTTAAAATATTTTAACATTTATACTAAATGTTTTATTAAAAATATTATTTTTGATAAATTATTGTAATTTTTAGAAATAAATATTATAAAAATATGTAACTTTACAATAAAAAAGTCGTTGATTTATAACATAATATAATATTACTTAATAAATTTCAATTTTTATTTGAATCTATTAATAGAAATAATTACTTTTAAGGTCTAAAAAATAAAAAAAAATGGAAATAAAGAAAAACCCAAAGGCAGATTTAGAAAGATTTAGATCTCTTTTTCTTGAAATAGGATTTGTAGTAACACTTTTTGCAGTACTTTTTGCATTTAACTGGTCAACATCTGAAAAATCAGAAAACACATTAGGTGAATTATCTGATGTAGATGCTGAAGAAGAAATTATTCCGGTTACGAGACAAGAACAACCAAAACCGGAAATTCCACCTCCTACACCAAAAGTAACCGAGGTGTTAAATATTGTTGAAGATGATGTTGAAATTGATGACGAATTGGAAATTGAAGACACTGAAGCTGACCAAAACACAGAAATTCAGCCAGTTGATATTGATGAAGAATCAGAAGAAGAAGAAGCTGCGGTTTTCTATGTTGTTGAGGACATGCCTGTATTTCCGGGTGGCACCAACGCATTAAGAAAATATATTGCAACACACATTGTATATCCTGAAATTGCTAAAGAAAACGGAATTACAGGGAAGGTATTTATTCAATTTGTTGTTAATAAAAAAGGTCATATTGAACAAGTAAAAATAATGCGTGGTGTTGACCCTTCTCTTGACAAAGAAGCTATTAGAGTTATTAAGAGTTTACCAACATATAAACCCGGTAAACAAAGAGGGAAACCTGTAAAAGTGTCATTTACTGTTCCAATTAATTTCCAATTAAATTAATTTTAAATATTAAAAAATAAAAAATAAAAAACCCTGATTTTATAAAAAAATCTGGGTTTTTTATAAATTTTATGCAAAATTGCTATTCAGTAGATAAAATTCATTAATTTTACGTATAAATCACAATATGGTTTAAGTTTGTCCCGAAGCATCAGCGATTTTCTATTGCTGATTTACTATTGATTATTTGTTTTTAGCATGATGAATTTCAATGACTTAATATTTAAAAATCTAAAATAAAATATGGCGGTAAGAAATTAATTTCAAAATATTTGTTACT
>JAUVJB010000023.1 GCA_030592465.1 Bacteroidota bacterium
AACTAACGCTTTTGAAGGCGCAGTAATTATTGACAGATAATAAAACAACGAAACGCTAACAAAGGCTATATTTAATGCGGGTTTCAGAGGTAAATTAAAAGTGATGAATATTAATAAACAACATAGCAATTTGATGGCAGGTGCTTTGAAAAGCCCAACGCCTCATACACTAAGCGTTACCGCCAATATGGTACCGAGTGAGAATTAATATCCAATAATTTTAAAATAAGTTCGTAAAATATCAGAACAAATTATTATCTTTGTCGTAAAATAAAATACTACTTGATTTGAATATTATAAATAAACATATATTGGCTCGACTTATTCGTAAGAATATAGGGAATGTAAAAATGATTAAATCAGTAAAACAGTTGATTCAAGATATTGAGGAGAAAATTTGGAGCAATCCTAAAGAGCTTATAGAAACCAGACCAGATGCTGATTGTGTTTATGGCGGAGAATTTTATTTCTTCAATATCAATATACATCGTACTTTGATTTTGATTGAATTTGAAAAAAATGGAGATGCAACTATAGTTTGGGCTGGAAACCACGATGAATATGAATTGATTTTTAAAAACAATAAGAATGTAATTAGAAAGTGGTTGAGAGATAATAACTGGATAAAAAAGTAGTAACTATGAAAGATATAATAAACATAAAGGAAGTACGAAACATTGAAAAACTTGAAAATGAATATGATTTGCAAAAAGCATCTTTGCTTGAACGAAAACTACGCCTTTTAATTGACGAAAATCCTGATTTAAAACCACTTAGACAAAAGTTAAGAGGTTTAATAAGAGATTACGAATCAAAAGTATGGTCTGATTTTGAAAATATATCAGAATCACAAATTAAAGAATTGGACACAGCTAAAGTTATAGTAAATCTTGAACAGCAATTTATTTTGAAACGTAAAGAAGTAATCCGTAAGAAACTGAAAGGGTTTGATATGACTCAAAAAGACTTAGGAATGTTGTTAGGACATCCAAAATCATACATGAGTGAATTGATAAATGGTGTATCTCAGTTTACAATGAAAGATTTGATTATTATTCATCGGCTTTTTGGAATTAGTCTTAAAATTTTGATACCAACTTATTTGCAATCGGAAACGAGGAATAAAGTTCGAGAATCAATTATAAAATTAAATAAGCCAAAACTTAGATTGAGAAAAACTGAATTAGTATAAAAAAAAGTGCATAACACGCAATATAAAAAATTGGGCAGAAAGTGGTGAATATGAGCGAATTAACATTAAATAAATGGTGTGCTAAATTGAAAGATTGGTGTTTTAAAATGCCCAAAATTTCATATTGCCACCGTTGTAGCTCATTTAAAAGAAAATACAGCTCATTAATCTTTGTTGTTTGAGCTAAAAGTATTAACTTTGTGAGCTTAAAAGAAAAAAATGCTTAAAAATAGAGAATTTGAAATAATTGATTTCATAAAAAATACAGGGGAATGTTCTTCAAAAGAAGTATTTGATGGTATTTCATCACTAGTCAGCTACGCCACATTAAAGCGGATTCTGACAAAATTAATTTCAGAAAACTATATAGAAACAAAAGGAAAGGGTAAGGGCACAAAATATCGGATTTCTTCTATATATGAATTAATTCAGCCAATAGATATTCATAGATATTACGAAAAAGAGATTGATGAGCGGGAAATAAAAGAACGTTTTAATTTTCAGGTTATTACAGAAGTACTGAATAATCATAGTGTGTTCACAAAAAATGAATTGATAAAGCTCATGGAGCTTCAAAAGAATTATACTACAAACGTTGCTCAACTCTCAGATAATGAGTACAAAAAAGAACTTGAAAGATTAGCAATTGATTTAAGTTGGAAATCTTCTCAAATAGAGGGGAATACATATTCTCTTTTGGAAACTGAAAGATTACTAAAGGAAAAAGAAACTTCATCAGGAAAGACAAAAGAAGAAGCAATTATGCTTTTGAATCATAAGGAGGCTCTTGATTTCATTATTGAAAACCCTGATTATTTGTATCCGCTTTCAGTTTCAAAGATTGAAGACATTCACAGCATCTTGATAAAGGAACTTGCAGTTGAAAGGAACTTGAGGAAAAGACGTGTTGGTATATCAGGAACAAATTACCGACCTCTTGATAATGAATTTCAAATTTCAGAAGCATTAAGAGATACTTGTGAACTGATTAATAAGAAAGAGTGTGTGTTTGAAAAGGCGTTGTTATCTTTGGTTCTTATTTCATATATCCAACCTTTTATGGATGGAAACAAAAGAGCAGCAAGGATTGTTAGCAATGCAATATTAATGCATGATAATTATTGCCCTATATCATTCAGAACTGTTGATTCTATTGATTATAAGAAAGCTATGTTGTTATTTTACGAACAGAATAATATTTCAAATTTTAAGGAGATTTTTATTAATCAATTTGAATTTGCTGTAAATACATATTTTTAGAAACAAGGAAAAACGAGCTACAACATGCAATATAAAAAAATGGGCGGAAAGTGGTGAATATGAACGAATTAACATTAAATATACGGTGTGATAAATTGAAATAAAGGTGTTTGAAAATGCCCAACATTTCATATTTTTATCGTTATGCACAATTAGGTACGATAAAGGGACATAGTTTACAAAGTTAAAGGGACATAGTTTACACTTTTTTAGGTTGTAATTTGCAATAAAAAACAAATTATTATGCCTTGGAAAGAAACAACAACTATGGAACAAAAAGTAGAATTTATCTGCGAATGGTTATCGGGAAATTATACGATAACAGAATTATGTAACGAATTTAGAATCTCCAGGCCTACGGCTTATAGATTGATAAATCGTTATGAAAAAATGGGAATAGAAGGTCTTTTGGAGCAATCCACTAGGCCTAGTAATCATCCCAATAAAACAAAAAAAGAGATTATAGATAAAATAATCTCTTTAAAGGATAAACACAAAAAATGGGGAGCCAAAAAATTAAGAATATTGTTGTTTAACGACTTTATTTCAGAGGATATACCATCAGTGGTTACTGTTCACAATATTCTTTCAAAAAATGGTTTAGTGTGTCCGCAAAGACGTTTAAGACGGGTAAAGCCTCTCTACCCTATTTTCGACCCAAAAGAATGCAACGAAGTATGGAGTGCAGACTACAAAGGAAAGTTCAGAATGGGCAATAAAAAATACTGTCATCCATTAACTATTGCTGATTCAAAAAGTAGATTTGTATTTACTGCTAAAGCACATTCCAGAGAAGACTTTAAATCTGCAAAAGCTGAGTTTACAAGGGTTTTCAGAAAATACGGACTACCTAAACAAATACATACTGATAATGGATCTCCATTTGGTTCTGTGCCCTCAATTCAACGTTTTACAAGATTGTCATATTGGTTTATTGACTTAGGAATTATGCCAGTATATTCAGATCCCGCTCATCCGGAACAAAACGGAAGACATGAACGAATGCACCGCGATTTAAAAGCAGAATGTGCTTCACCGCCAGCATATGATTTAAGATCTCAACAACGAAAATTAAATAAACATTTTGCCGTAAATGAAATAATACAATATTTTTTGAAAGACATCGATTTTGAAACTATTAATCCAGACACATCAATACCTGCATTAGGGAATTTAAGATATTTTAGAGATTTTGCTAAACTTTCTTCATTTATTCATTGTGGTCCAATTGCTGTTGATGTTTGGAAAGAATCTAAAAAGAATAATAAAACGAATGAAACAATTTTAAATACGGATGAATATGCATTTGTGATATCTAAGTCTATTAAGGATTTAGTATTGATAGCTTTAAATAAAATTACGAAAGATAAAAAGTTTTTAGAAATTTCTGAGAAAATTAATAAAATAGTGCTTAAATAACTACTGCCAACAGCGGGGTTTTAGTGGTTATTTTAACTTTTTTGCTATCTTTAAACTTCATTAACGGCGGATAATGAAACGCGACGAAATCCCCGCCATTTGTTACCCGCAACACACTCCTCCAACCCTACCCTCTGCCCTCGCCTCTTTATTTTGGAAATAAAAAAAAGATTTCCCAAATCACAAAGATTTGGAAAATCTAATTACATTGTTTTGATTAAAAATAAATAAATTTATTTCCCCGGAACATTTTTCAAAATATCGAGCAATAAATCCCAAAATTTCTGAACTGTTTCAATATCAATTTTTTCGTCAGGTGAGTGAACTGATTTAAGTGTCGGACCAAAAGAAATCATATCCATGTTTGGATATTTCTCTAAAAACAAACCACACTCAAGTCCTGCATGAATAGCACGAACAACAGGTTTAACATTAAATAATTTTTGATATGAGTTTTCAGAAACTCTTAATATCTCTGAATTGGAATTTGGTTTCCATCCCGGATAACCATCAGAGTGTTCAACTTTTGCATCAGATAGAAGAAACACACTCTCAACCATTGCTGCAACATCATGTATTGATGAATCAATTGAACTTCGCTGACTTGTAGTAACAAGTATTTTTCTACCTTCAATAAATTTAACCGAAGCTAAATTAGTTGATGTCTCAACCAAACCCGACATTTCTTGACTCATAGCTATAACACCGTGAGGGCAAGCGTACAAAGCATTTAATAAATTACGTTGAATTTTTTTATTAATAACACTTTTAGGTAAGTATGTCTCTTCAATGCCAAGTTCTAAATTAGGCTCTGTAAAAGATAACTCATTTTTAACATCGCTTGAATATTGTTTAAAATAATCGTTAAACTCATCAACATACTTATTAGGAACAGCAACTAATGCATTAGCCTCACGAGGTATTGCGTTTCGTAAATTGCCACCGTCAAAATTAGATAAACGCAATTTAAAATCATTAGCAGCATTCCATAAAAAGCGAGTAAGTATTTTATTTGAGTTGCCTAATCCTTTATTAATCTCATCACCCGAGTGCCCGCCTTTTAAACCTTTAACAATAACTTTAAAAGCAGTTGATTTTGATGAAACAGAACGATTTTTGTAAGAAAAAGTTGCAACAGTATCCATGCCACCTGCACAACCAATAAACAATTCGCCCTCGTCTTCAGAATCAAGATTTAATAAAATCTCACCATCTTCAATAAAACCTTTTTTTAAAGCAAAAGCACCTGTCAAACCTGTCTCTTCGTCAACAGTAAACAAACATTCAATAGGACCGTGTTCAATATCATCAGAGGCTAAAATAGCTAACTCTGCTGCAACACCAATGCCATCATCAGCACCAAGAGTTGTTCCCTTAGCCTTAACCCATCCACCGTCAATGTATGGTTGTATTGGGTCATTATCAAAATCATGCTCAACATCGCTGTTTTTTTCACAAACCATGTCAATATGACTTTGTAGAACTATGCCTTTTAAATCTTCCTTCCCTTTTGTGGCAGGTTTTTTAATTATTACATTACCAACCTTATCTTCTTTAGTTTTAAGATTATGTTTTTTACCAAATTCCATAAGATATTCAGTAATTTTTTCTTCCTTTTTTGAAGGTCGTGGTATTTGACAGATTTCATCAAAATAACTCCATACCTTTTCAGGTTTCAATTCTTGTAAAGTTTTCATTTTATACTGAGTTTTGATTATTACAAAACTACAAAAAAGGTTTCATTAAATTTAATTAAAACAGATTTTTTTTAACATATAAAAAAATCTGTTTTAATAATTTTGATTTCAATTTTTTTAGTATTTTTACATAATTAAATTTATTAATATTTAGAAATTATGGCAAAAAGAACTATAGTAACTTTACCGGGTGACGGTATCGGGAAAACCGTATTAAACGAATCGTTAAGAGTATTAGATGCTGTCGGTTTCGAAGCTGATTATGTTGAAGGCGATATAGGTTGGGAATTTTGGTGTAAAGAAGGAAATCCTTTACCTGAAAGAACACTTAAACTTCTTGAAGAGCATAAAATTTCTCTTTTTGGTGCAATCACATCTAAACCCAAAGATGATGCAGCTTCTGAATTAATTCCCGAATTACAAAACAAAGGATTGGTTTATTATAGCCCAATTGTGTCAATGCGTCAACATTTCAAACTTGATTCTTGTATCAGACCTTGCAAAACGTATAAAGGTAATTTATTAAATTTTGTTAGAAGAACAGCTGATGGCAGTATTGAAGAACCTCAAGTTGATGTTGTAATATTCCGTCAAAATACTGAAGGTTTATATGGCGGTGTTGAGTGGACAAATCCTAATGATGTAGTTTACAATGCATTGAATACACATATAAAATTTCAGAAAAACTTTTCAGATGTTCCGAAAGAAGAACTTTCTATTTCAACACGAATATTCTCAAAAAAAGCCACAAGTAAAATCTTACATGCTGCTTTTACTCATGCAAGAAAATATGGTTACAAATCAGTTACTTTGTGCGAAAAACCTAATGTTTTACGCGAGACATCAGGAATGATGTTTAAATTAGCTAAACAAATTCAGGCTGACGAATATCCTGAAATACGTTTGAAAAACACTAATATTGATGCTCAAATGATGTGGCTCACAAAAAATCCCGAAGATTATGGTGTGCTTGTTGCCGGTAATTTATTCGGCGATATTATTTCTGATGGTTTTGCAGGTCTAATCGGTGGTTTGGGATTTGCCTGCAGTGCTAATGTTGGTGACGAAGTTGCTGTTTTTGAACCAACTCACGGTTCTGCACCAAAATATGCCGACTATCCTGTATCTATAGTTAATCCTATTGCAATGATTGCATCAGCATGTATGATGCTCGACCATATTGACGAAAAAAAGAAAGCTGACAAAATTAGAAATGCTATTGCAAAAGTTGTAGAAGAGGGTAAGGTTAAAACTTATGACATGATGAAAATGCACGGTAGTGCTGATGTTATTAATAAAGGCGCTGCTTCAACAACACAAATGACTGATGAGATTATAGCTAATCTGTAATATTATTGATTGACCTTCCAATGTCTGAAAGACCTGTAAGTGTCGAATCAAGGTTGTTGATAATATTGTCATTGATAGTCATTTTTTGTCATTAATAGACCTTCCAGCGTCTGAAAGATCTGGAAGCGTCGAGTCAAAATGACCACAAAAAAAATATATATATTAAGATTATAAAAACATGATTGAAAAAGTAAAACAACTCTGGCCTGAACTAGAATGGATAAAAAATGAAGACTTAAGAGAAAAAACAGCAAAGACCTGGCAAATTGCTCTTGAGAGAAGTGTTTTAGATGCTGAGGATTTAAAAAAAATTCCTTTTACACTTTTATGTGGACCCGATTTAAAAGTAAGTTTTATGGATCATAAACGTGCTGTTGTCCATATTGCAAAACAAAGCGGTGAAAAAATGAACGAATTTTTTAAAGACGAACTTCCTGTTAATATGGATGTTTTGATTGCCGGTGCTATTTTATGCGATGTTGGCAAACTTTTAGAGTATGTTTTAGACGAAAACGGGAAAGTAATACAAGGAACTTACGGAAAATATTTAAGACATCCCTTTTCAGGCGTTTCTCTATCTGAAGAATGCGGTGTTCCTGCTGAAGTTTGCCATATTATTGCAACTCATGCAGGCGAAGGAAATATGGTTAAAAGAACTACTGAGGCTTACATTGTTCATCATGCTGATTTTATGACTTTTCTTCCTTTTAAAGAGAGATTGAAGGTTTGAATTTTCAGGTTTAAAGTTAATACTATAAATGTTGAGACTACTCCGAAAAGTATGTTTTCGTCATTGAATTGTCATTAAACAAATGAATGACAGCAAAACGAATGACAAATGACAATTAATATTGTGCAAAATATAACCACGGCTCGGATGAGCTCGCCGAAGTGCAAAGTATAATAATCAATAATCAATTACTTAAAGATGTTTCAAAAGGAGTTCTGTTAACAATTGAACGTCCTAATGTAAGTTCGTCGGTATATTCCAGCTCATCACCTATTGATACACCACGAGCAATAGTTGACATAATTACATCGTATTTACTTAATTTTTTATACAGAAAAAAGTTCGTTATATCGCCTTCCATTGTTGTGCTCAATGCAAAAATTATTTCTTTAACATCGCCTTTGGTAACATTTTCTTCTAAAAGGTCAATTTTTAAATCATTAGGACCAATTCCGTCCATAGGTGAAATAATTCCACCTAACACATGATAAATGCCATTATACTGATGAGTATTTTCAATAGCAATAACATCTTTAATACTCTCAACAACACAAATTATTGAATGATTGCGTGAGGGATTGGCACAAATTTCACATATATCATTATCAGAAATATTATTGCAAATCTTACAATGTTTCACTTCATTTCTTAATTTAATTATTGATTCGCCAAATAAATTCACTTCTTCAACATCTTGCCTTAATAAATGCAACACCAGACGCAAAGCTGTTTTACGACCAATGCCGGGTAATTTTGCAAATTCGTTTACTGCACTTTCTAACAATTTTGACGGGAACTTATTAATGTCCATATATTTATATGCTTTAATTTTATATCATTTTCAGTATTTATTTAGTGCATAAAATTAATAAAAAAATTAACATTATCTTTTGTTTATCAAATGTTAAAATTAGTTTTACACTTTTAAAAATTATCATACAATTATGTCGCCAACAATAATATTAATAACAATAATAATATACTTTGCACTTTTATTTCTCATCTCATATTTTACGGGTAAAAATGCCAATAATGATACATTTTTTATAGGAAATAAGAAATCACCTTGGTTTGTTGTATCGTTTGGCATGATAGGTGCATCATTGTCCGGAGTTACATTTATTTCGGTTCCGGGTTGGGTTGGCACAAGCGATTTTTCTTATTTACAGATGGTTTTAGGATATTTGCTGGGATACTTCTTTATTGCAAAAGTCTTATTACCAATCTATTATAATCTTAACTTAACATCAATATATACTTATCTCGAAAAACGCTTCGGATATTATTCTTATAAAACAGGAGCTTCATTTTTCCTGTTATCAAGGTCTATAGGTGCGGCTTTTCGTTTATTTATTGTCGCTAATGTTATACAACTTACCGTTTTTGAGCATTGGCATATTCCTTTTGTTGTTACGGTAGTGATAACAATAATGCTAATTTGGCTCTATACTTTTAAAGGCGGCATAAAAACAATTGTTTGGACAGACACGTTACAAACACTGTTTATGCTTCTATCAGTCGGGTTCGCTATTTATTATATTTCAAGCAGTTTAAATTTTAATTTTCATCAAATGGTTAGTGCTGTTGCTGACAGTAAGCTTTCAAAAATCTGGTTTTTTGATGATTGGCATGATAAACGTAATTTTTTTAAACAATTTTTTAGTGGTGCATTTATTACAATTGTAATGACAGGATTAGATCAAGACATGATGCAGAAAAATTTAAGCTGTCGCAATTTAAAAGATGCACAAAAAAATATGTATTGGTATGGAGCGGCCTTTCTGCCTGCAAATATTTTATTCATGTCGCTTGGAGTATTACTCTATATTTTTGCTTCTAAAAACAGCATTGCTATTCCTGCTCACACCGACGATTTATTCCCCATAATTGCCACTAATGGTTTATTAAATCCTATTGTAAGCATATTTTTTATTTTAGGATTAATTGCTGCTGCTTATTCAAGTGCAGATTCTGCCTTAACAGCTTTAACAACATCTTTTACAATTGATATTCTTGATATTAGAAAAAAATATAAAGACGAACTCGTTAGAAAAAAAATTCGTAAACATGTACATATTGCAGTTTCAATTTTTCTCGCTATTTTAATTATTTCTTTCAAAGCCATTAATAATCAAAGTGTTATAAGTGCAATTTTTACTGTTGCCGGTTATACCTACGGACCACTTCTTGGTATGTATGCTTTTGGTTTATTTACTAATTATAATTTAAAAGATAAGCTTGTTCCTTATATTGCGATTTCTTCACCTATCATTTGTTTAATCATTAATCATTTTTCCGAATTATGGTTTAACGGTTATCAATTTGGTTTCGAATTACTTATGATGAATGGATTAATTACTTTTACAGGATTATTTTTAATTAAGAAGAAAAAAAAACATCACTAATTAGTGTCCATCCGTAAAGTCAGATTCAAACAATTTGAGATTTATGATTTAAGAATTCAGATTTAATATTGTATTGATTATTAGTTGATTGGGCAATAAATCTTAAATAATAACATAAAAACATCAACTTTACGGATGGACGCTAATTAGTATCTGCACAAATACTATGTAACGTGTACTGATGAAATTACTAAATTGTTTTGTTATATTGTTAGGCTTTATTATGATACGTAATATAAACTCAGCAATATTTTGTAAAAATATAATAATTGTATATCTTTGATACTATCATATGATAGTATTAAATACAAGGCAATGAAACCGCCATATCAAATAACAGGAAAAATTCTTTTACTCGTAGCTTCGATTTCAGAGAAGATTGGAGAAGTGAATTCAGCACATTTACACAAACCACCTACAGAATTAAGGAAAAGAAATCGTATAAAAACAATTCACTCGTCATTAGAAATTGAAGGAAATACTTTAACAATTGAACAAATTACAGCAATTATTGATAATAAGCGAGTTATTGGTTCTAAAAAAGATATACTTGAAGCTAAAAATGCAATTGCAGTTTATAAATTTATTAACAAATTAGACCCATTTAGTTTTAGCTCGTTTTGTAAAGCTCATTCAATCTTAATGGATGGACTTATAGAATATCCGGGAAAACTGAGAGGTAAATCAGTTGGCATTGTAAAAGGTTCAAAAATTGCACACATCGCACCTCAAAGTGAAATGTTAAAACCACTAATGACAGATTTGTTTAATTATCTAAAAACAGACGATGATTTGTTGTTAATCAAAAGCTGTGTTTTTCATTACGAATTAAAATTCATACATCCTTTTCTTGATGGAAATGGAAGAATGGGTAGACTATGGCAAACATTATTACTAATGCACAAGTATCCTGTTTTTGAATTCTTGCCAATTGAAACCGTAATAAAAAAGCGACAAGAAAAATATTACGAGGCTATAGGCGAGTCAGATAATACGGGTAAATCTACACTGTTCATCGAATTTATGCTTGAAGTGATTAAGGAGGCACTTGAAGATTTGTTAAGTATCCAAAATGTGACATTGACAAAATCGGATAGAATAAATCTTTATAAAACGATTATTGAAAATAATTACTTTACACGAAAGGAATACCTTAGATATTTTAAAGAGATTTCAGGAGCAACAGCAAGTAGAGATTTGAAATTTGCAGTAGAAAATGGATTAATACAAAAAAATGGTGACAAAAACACCACTAAATATAAATTTTCGGAATAGAAATAACAAAGTCTAACATGCAATATAAAAAATTGAACAGAAAGTGGTGAATATGAACGAATTAACATTAAATATACGGTGTGATAAATTGAAAGATTGGTGTTTAAAAATGCCCGACTTTTTATATTGCTACCGTTAAATGGTTAAATTGTTCTATTGTTGAGTCCGCTCCAAAAAGCTGCTAAGCGATTAATCCGTCAGCTGATGGACTAAAAAGGTATAAATCTATACGTCAGTCCCGAAGCATCGGGATTACAAAACCGCTAATCGGATAGAAATTAATAATATTTGTTTTCGGAGTAGTCTCTTAATTTGTTTATTGGAGTTTTTCTAAACTTAATTTATCTGTCTTTTTGTGGATGAACCATAGGTACAAACCTGACCGGAATAATTTTTTCTTCTTTAATGCCATTTTCATGTTTAGTAATCAATATCAAATCTTGCCAATATTTACCAACAGGTACTATCATTTTACCTCCGGTTATTAATTGTTTTATCAATTCTTCCGGGATTTTTTCAGGTGCTGCGGTAATTATTATGCAATCAAAAGGAGAATGTTCAGGCCATCCTTTATATCCGTCTCCCCATTTAACAACAACATTGTTGTATCCTAATTGCTTTAATTTAAGTTTTGAACTATTGGCAAGAGATTTTACTATTTCAATGGAATAACAACTGTCAGCTAACTGTGAAAGAATAGCTGCCTGATAACCAGAACCTGTTCCTACTTCCAATATTTTTTCATTACCTTCCAATTCTAACAATTCAGTCATTAAAGCTACTATATATGGTTGTGAAATAGTTTGTCCTTCTCCAATAGGTAACGGATTGTCAGAATAGGCATATTGCTCCAGTTCTTTTGGAACGAATAGGTGCCTTGGCGTATTTTTCATTACTTCAATAAGCTTAGCATCTTTTATACCTCTAGAAATTATCTGGTTTTTCACCATATTTTCCGCTGCCTCTCTCCACCACTCTTCAACTTTACTTTGATTTATATTGTTTGTTGTTTGCTGCCCGACTTGTAAACAACAAAGGGAGATAGAAATTAAACTAATGAATATAAAAAGTGTTAAATTATTAAACATTTTCTTTAAAGCTATTTATACAAATATAAGTTAATCTTCTTTAAAAATAAATATAATTCACGGAATAACCAAATCGGATGGTGTCAGATACGCATAAAATCATCTCAATTTATTAAACCCAACAATTCATATATCGGGATTATCCGCCACCTGCCGGAAAGCGATTGTTCACTACGTTCCAATTACTCAACTTATGTAAAATATAAATTTTGACACAACTCACTATAAACCAGAAATATAGAAAATATCTTAAACAAATAAAATATTTTCTGTTTTTAACTAAAAATAAAAAAAAAAGTCAATAAATTTGCAGCAGATTTTACTACTTAAAAATATTTAATTATGTCATTCTTATCAAAAGAGAAAATTTTCTCAAAAAAATGGTTTATTTCTTATAGTTTAATCACTATAGGTTCATTTATTCTTGCAGTCGGTTTTGTTTTTTTTATATCACCTTATAAAATTGTACCCGGCGGAGTTTATGGTATTGCAATTGTTGTTCACTATTTAACTGCAGGACTTTTCTCATGTTGTCCTCATGGTATTCCAATTGGTTTGTTCGGCTTAGTTTTAAATATCCCATTAACCATAATTGGAATAAAAATTTTAGGTCCTCGTTTTGGAATAAAAACCATTGTAGGTTTTGTGCTAACTTCAGTATTTATGGATACATTAACATATTTTGTTGGCGAAGATCCTTTACATCTTGGCGATGAAATTTTATTATCATGTATCTTTGGAGGAGTATTAATTGGTTTGGGCTTAGGTCTAATCTTTAAATCAAACGCTACTTCGGGAGGGTCTGATATTATTGCAATGATAGTTGCAAAATATACAAAATTACCTCTCGGACAGTTAATGATTTATGTTGACTCTGTTATTGTATTAATTGCTTTAATAGCTTTTAAAGACTGGAAAATTCCTCTTTATTCCTGGCTGGTAATTTATATCACAGGTAAAATTATCGATACTATTATTGAGGGTATTAATTATGATAAAACTTTATTTATTATTTCTGATAAATATGAAGAAATAAGAACTAAAATTATTACTGATTTAAACCGTGGCGGAACCATCATAAACGGCATAGGCATGTATAATGGTAAAGAAAAAAAAATAATTTATACTGTTGTAAACAGAAGAGAAGTAGCAATGCTCGAAGATTTTATACATAAAATTGACCCTAAAGCTTTCTTAACTGTTAGTGATGCAAAAGAAATTCTAGGTAATGGTTTTAAATCGTTGAATGAAAAAGTTGAAGAAATAAACAGCTAATTTTGAATGGGTATTTCTATTTTGTGATGAGCCTTGCTCTTTTCAAATTTTACAAAAAAACGGTTGCTTTTGTAAAAAGCAACCGTTTTTTTTATTCTTTAATTTAAATAGTATTAAAATTTAACTATGAACCTCAAACATTAAACTTTAAACTCGAAACCTTCCCCCTTAATCCAACTCTATTTCATAAATCACAGGCCAACGTTTTCCTGTAACATAAAAAGTGTTTTTTTCAGCATTATAAGCTATACCGTTTAATACATTATCTCTACTGCCAACATACTCTTTAGGGACTAACTTGCTGCAATTAATAACAGCTGATATTTTGCCTGAACTTGGGTCAATCTTTATTATTTTATCTGTTTGCCAAACATTAGCATAAATAAAGCCATTAACATATTCCAACTCATTAATATTGTTTACCGCTCCATTATTGTCGCAAACTTCAAATTGATGCAACTTAGTAAAAAACTCAGGTTCAACATAGTAAATTATCGATGTTCCATCACTCATTATTAGGTCTTCACCATCAGTAGTAATTCCCCAACCTTCTGTTTGATAATTAAATTTATGTAATAGTCTGAAATTTTCTTTATCATAAACATAACAAACTAACGACTGCCAAGTTAATTGAAAAATTTCATTTTTATACAACACTATACCTTCACCAAAAACATCAGAAGGTAAATTTAAACTTCCGATTAAATCGCCTGTTTTAGCATTAACTTTTCTAAGCGTAGACTCTCCATACTGACCGGTACCTTCATAAAAATAGCCATTATCATAAACAAAACCTTGTGTATAAGCTCGTTTATCGTGTGCAAAAGTATTTAGAACCTTATAAGTAATTTTTTTCGGCTTAATATCAGAAACTAAAAAGACCTGAAGTTCTTTAATGTCTTTCGATTTATCAGAAATAAAACTTATTGTTTTAATGTTATGCTGCCCTACCGATAACAATTTAGTATCAAAATTATATGAATAAGGTTTTTTTATTAAAGTACTGATTTTCTTATTATCTAAATAACACTGTATTGAGTCAATAGGTTTTGTTGTGTCAATAATTTTCACTTCTATGTTTAACTTATCACCTACTGAATATTTTTGAGCTTCGTTTTTCAATATTAACTCTGTAACATCACATATTTTTTCAGTTGCAAAAGTTGTTTCCTTTTTAACTTTTTCTGATTTTTTATTATCAGCCTTGTTATTCGATTTTTTATCAGAACAAGAATTAAATATTGAGATAATAAAAATTAAAGTAATTATTTTTAAAAATTGACTTCTAATCATTTTTACAATTTTTTTTAATTATACTGTAAATGGTTTAAATTTTTACTTTTTGTCTAAGCAATTGTTAAATTGCTAAAACTTGTCCGACTGCCGGCGGATTGCTATGTGTCAATAAAAAACAATATAACAATTTAGCCATTTAGCCATTTTAAAATACACCTCATAAATTTCAATCATTTTCAAATGTTAAAATAGTAACTGTTTGAAGTAAAAACATTATAATCACACCTGAAAATAAAATTTTAATTTAGAAATACAACTCTTTAAAATCTTCGCATGCTTGAATCAAACCACTAACAGTTCCTGTTTCAACGCCGGAATGACCTGCATCTTTAACAATATTAATCTCAGACTTTGGTAAAGCTTTATGTAACTCCCAAGCAGTACCAACAGGGCAATCCATATCATATCTGCCATTAACAATTTTACAAGGAAGATGTTTTATTTTATCAATATTTTCCATGATATAATTATCAGAGTCGTAAAACATATTATAATAAAAATAATGGCATTCGGTTCTTGCCATTGATAAGGCAAGGTGCGGGTCTCCAAATTCGTCCATTGTTTTATCTTCATTAGGAAATATTTTAACAATGCTTCCCTCCCACACACTCCATGCTTTAGCTGCATTCATTCGTGTTTGTTCATCATCGCTTGTTAATCTTTTATAATATGCTTTTATCATATTATTTTGTTCATCTTTAGGAATTAAGTCATGATAAACTTCCCATTTTTCAGGGAAAACCATATTAGCACCTTGTTGAAAAATCCAATCAATCTCTGATTTTCTTCCTAAGAAGATTCCTCGTAAAATAAGAGCCAATGTTTTATCGGCATGGTTTATTGCATAAAGTAAAGCAAGAGTAGAACCCCAGCTGCCACCAAAAACAATCCATTTATCTATTCCAAGATGTTTTCTGATTTTCTCAATATCTTCAACCAATTCCCAACTTGTATTTTCTCGTAACTCGGCATGAGGTGTGCTTTTGCCTGCACCTCTTTGATCGAGTAATATCACTCTGTAAAATTCAGGGTCAAAATATCTTCTGTAATCAGTGCATAAACCTGCACCGGGTCCACCATGTAAAAAAACTATAGGTTTTCCTTTTGGATTACCAACTTCTTCGTAATATAAGGTGTGAATATCTGAAACCTTTAACATTCCTGCATTATAAGGTTCAATTTCCGGGTAAAACTCATTTAATTTCATATCTTCTTGTGTTTAATTTATAGTTTTTGATTCGTACTTTATGTAGTACAGACGTTTCTTTTAGTACAGACGCACTGAAGTGCGTCTCTACAATACAATCTGTAAAATTAAAAATATTTTTTTTAAAAGGGCATTACAATTTTAATAAAAAAAATATCGTTAAATTTGTGTAAAGATAAAATATACAAATTCATAATCAAATTATAAAAAGTTCTAATAATGAGTCCTCTACGAAAAGCCGCTAAGCGGTTAATCTTAAAAAAAGTCCAAAAGCTAGAAATCTGTACGTAAGTCTATTACAAAAACTGATAGGCGGCTAATCCGCCGGCTGGCTGATAGTTCTCGGAGTGGACTCAATAATAAAATGAAAAAAAATGTTATTATTGTTAAACAAATGCAGCACTAAATAATTTTTCACGTCTTTTAAATAGAAATTCGGATTTTGGGAAAGCTTTATAGAAATATACACCAAGACATAATTGACAGATGCAAGAAAAAAGAGCAAAAGGCTCAGTTTCAACTGTATAAATTGTACTATAAGGCTATGTACAATACTTGTGTTAGAATTGTACATGACACAACCGAAGCTGAAGATATTATGCAAGAAGCTTTTCTCTCAGCTTTTGATAAAATAAAGTCTTATAAAGGAAATGTTAGCTTTGGTGCTTGGATAAAAAGAATTGTTATTAATAAAGCAATTGACGCACAAAGAAAGAAAAAAGATTTTTTTGAACAAATTGATGATAACTGTTCAGTAATTGAAGATGATAATTACAACATTGAAATTGATGAATTAAACAAAGAGAAAATAAACAAAATTCTAAAAGCTGTTAATCAATTATCTGCCGGATATAGAATCGTTCTTTCTTTGTTCTTATTTGAGGGATATGATCACGATGAGATAAGTAAAATCTTAAATATATCGAACTCAACATCACGCTCTCAATACACAAGGGCAAAGGCAAAATTAAAAGAGATATTAGTTGAAAATAATATCTAATTATACTTTGTGTAATAAATTTTGTCATTTATTTCACGTCATTTGTTGTCATTCGCTGCGCTGTCATTAATTGTCATTTGGCTACACTGTCATTCATAACTATTTAATGAAATAATGACTATTAATTTCAGTATATGTTAAAATTATTAACGTTTATCGTATAAAACTAAAGATTGAAAATTGTGGATAAGCTCGAAAAAATAATAATTGATAATAGAAACAGTTTCGATACTCTCGAACCTGACAACGAGCATTTAAAAAGATTTGAAGACAGATTGAATAATTATAATAAAAAAAGGAATAATTTTTCATTCACTTATCTTTTAAAAGCTGCGTCGGTTACTATTTTAATTGGTCTTTCGTCATTATGGGTTTACGATAATTTAATATCACAAAATGAAAAAACATTAAGTAATATTTCGCCGGAATACAGAGACGTAGAGACTTATTACACTACTCAGGTAAACAATAAAATAAACCAAATTAATCAAATTAATCATTACAATACTGAAAAACAAAAAGAACTTTTCAAAGAAGAATTTACAGACTTAGATTCATTATATATAAACCTTCAAAAAGAGTTAAAGACAAATCCTAATGATGAAAGAGTTATTAATGCTGTTATTCATCATTATCAAATGAAAATTGATATTTTAAATAATATTTTAAACTATTTTAATAATGTTAAACAAACTAAAACAAACAAAAATGAAAACACTCAAGTTTAAATCAATAATTCTAATATTTTTCTTATTTGCCGGCAATTTATTTGCTGCGGTAAATACTGATAAGACAATTTTATCAGAAGAATATACTAAAAAATTTCATGAACAATACAGTATTAATCATAGCACTAAATTCGAAATAATTAACAAATTTGGTGATATAAATATCAATAACTGGGACAAAGATGAAATATCAATTGATGCGACAATAACTGTTAAGTTATCGAATAAAAATAAGGCTGACAAAATTTTTGATAAGATTGATGTTACTATATCAAAAGAAGGAAATATTGTTAAAGCAGTTACAGAAATTAATGACAAAATTCACAACTCCGATTTCTCAATTGATTATGTTATTAACACACCATCGTATATTAACATTCAATTATACAACAAATTTGGCTCTGTGTATATTGAAGAACTTACAGGCAAGTCAAACATATCGGTAAAATATGGCAATCTAAAAGCTGACAAAATATTTGACAACAACACTAAACCATTGAGTGAGATTAATTTAGGATATTGCAACAAAGCAAATATTACTGAATTTAACTGGGGTAAAATATTTATTAAATATTCAAAAATTTATATTGAAAAAAGCAAAGCTGTGATTATAGTTAGTAAATATTCAAAAGTTAATATTGAACGCTCATCTTCAATTGTTGCTGAATCAAGCTATGACTCATATAATCTTGGTATGATTCAAAATTTAGTAATTGAATCAAAATACACTGATGTTAATATTGAAAAAATTGAAAAATTAATCGACATAGAATCAAAATATGGTAATTACCGAATTGATGAAGTTCCCGCAAAATTTACCAGTATTAAGGTTGTTAATAAATATGGGAAAATAAATATCGGCATATCACCTGAAGCTTCATATAAGTTAGATGCATATTTAAAATATGCTGATATCAGGTATCCCGAAAGCAGAGTGTCAAGAATAAAAAATAACACTGAGTTAAAAGTAACAGGCAAGATTGGCAAACACGCTACTAAATCAACAGTGAATATTAGCAGTCAGTATGGTAATGTGAATTTGACCGAATAAATTTACACACCATAAAAAAACCCCTTATGAAATTTAATTTTTATTTAACTTTAATTGTAATAAGCGGTTTGTCTTTGCTGACTAATTCTTGTTCCGATTCACAATCTTCCGGCGGAGTATTTGTTTTGGGTGGAATTCATCAATCTCATGAACAAGCAAAATATTACACTTATGAAAGGATGGGTGAAATTTATCAACAACTTCACCCCGACATTTTATGTGTAGAAACGCAACAAAAGTATGTGGTTGATAACAGTTTTAAAGGCACGCCTTATGATTTTATAAAATTCATGATCCCATTAGCTCAAAAGGATAATACACCAATTTATGGTATTGACTGGTGGAATAATGAGAAAGGAACAAAATGGCAAAAATTACAGCAAAAAGCTTTTAATGACACTTCTCTTGTTTCAGAAATTAACTTATTAGGAGGCATGTTTTCTCTTTTTAATGAATATTTTAAAAGTAGTAATTTTGAAGAGCTTAATTCAAAATTCGTAACAAATCTATGGAAAGCCAAAAGTGAATTAAAATACCATATTTTTTCTCAACACCACGAATATAAATTTATTACGGAATTTGAAAATGAAAGAAATGAACACGTTGTTGATAATATCATAAAAATAGTTAAAGAAAACCCAAATAAAAAAATAATGGTTGCTATTGGAATTGACCACAAATATTACATTGAAGAAGAACTTGAAAAACAGAATGTCAGAGTTTATCAAGTTGAAAATATTGGACTATTTAAAAATTGATGGTGTATAAAAGGCTTATAAGTAATTAGTATTTGCAAGAAAACGCCAATAACTGCGTTATACTTGTCTTAAAAATCAGTCATTTACTTTAGTAAACTCCTGATTTTTATCCGCCAGCTGGCGGATC
>JAUVJB010000265.1 GCA_030592465.1 Bacteroidota bacterium
ACTTAAAGAGTTGAAATTTATTTCGGAGAAAATTACAAACGTTCATATCAGAGAAATAAATAATACTGTGTTAATGCACGATTTTATTATAAACTTATGCCAAATGAGTTCGCCTGAAGACGGTATACGTTTCTCTGACGATTATTTACAATTAATTAATTCGATTAAAAATTTCAACTATCGCAATATTTATGAGCATAAGAGATTAGTACATTTTCATAAATATGCTGAATTAATAATCACTTCTATTTTTGATGTGTTAGCAAATTTATATACAAAAGAAAAAACATTAGATGAGGTTAAAAAATTGCAGGGTAATTATCCTCTTTTATCAGAATCGTTTTATGACTGGTTGGTAACTTATTCCGAAAGCGACTTTGGACAACGACAGTTATATAAGGTTGATAATGAAGTGATTTACAATCTTAATGATTACAATGATTATCTCAGGTCAATTATTCATTATTTATCATCAATGACTGATAATTTTATTATTCGGCTTTTTAATGAGTTAACAAAATTTTAAGTTTAATAACTAATTTTCATATTGAAATCAAAAATTATTATAACCAACGATGGCTCAAATTCATTATATGTGCCGGAGTTAGACGAACATTATCATTCGGTTTATGGTGCTGTGCAAGAATCAATGCATGTTTATATTAATAATGGCTTTAATTTTTGCAGCATTAATCCAATTTCGATTTTAGAAATTGGTTTTGGCACAGGCTTAAATGCTTTTTTAACTTATCTCGAATCGAAAAAAATAAATCGTATTGTTAACTATACAACAATTGAGCTATATCCTGTTGAAGATAATGTTGTTAGACAATTAAATTACCCCAAATTTATTAATAATGATGAAAAAGATTTTTTTTATGATATTCATGATGCAAAATGGGACTGTAAGTCAACGATTAATAACGCTTTTACAATAAATAAAATTAATAAAGATGTAGTTTTATATCAACCAAATGAATATTTTGATTTAATTTATTTTGATGCCTTTGCACCGGAAAAACAACCGGAATTATGGGATGTAGAGATTTTTGACAAATTGTATAAGCATCTTAATAGCAATGGAATATTAACAACTTATTCTGCAAAAGGAATTGTTAAACAAGCATTACGAAAAGCAGGATTTAAAGTAAAGCGTTTGCCCGGTCCTCCCGGTAAGTGGGAAATGTTAAGAGCTGTGAAATAGAGACACATTGATATGCATCTCTACTCACAAGGCAAATCTGCGATTATCTGTTTAATCTGTGCTCTATTTATTAGAGTGTTAATTATATGGGTCAACATCAATAATAATATGCAAACTTTTATAACCGTCAATGGTGATAATTTTGTTTACTGATTTTGCAATTATTTGCTTTGTTTGAGTTATTGATTTAGTTTTTTCAATTTTGATTAAAATATTTTTTAAATAAAATAATTGAATTTTATTGATAATAGGAGATTGGGGTCCGACAACTCTTTTGCCAAAAATCGGTTTCAGTTCGGTCGCTAATTTTTGTGCAGCTTTATTTAATGTCTCAACATTTTTATGTTTTAAAGTTATTTTTATTAATCTGGTAAATGGGGGATATCTAAATTGTTTTCTGTCGATTAGCTCGGAATTAAACATGCCGATATAATCATTATTGATAACATTTTTTATTATTTTGTGATTTGGGTTTGTGGTTTGAATAATCACTCTGCCTCTTTTGTTTTTTCTACCGGCTCTGCCACTCACCTGCGACATTAGTTGATAACTGCGTTCAAAGGCTCTGAAATCGGGATAGTAAAGCATATTATCTGCATTTAAAATACCAACAACACTAACATCGTCAAAATCTAAACCTTTTGAAACCATTTGAGTGCCGATAAGAATGTCAATATTGTGATTTTCAAAGTTTTGAATAAATTTTTGATAAGCATTTTTTGAGCGTGTAGTGTCTAAATCCATACGTGCAACTCTTGCATAGGGAAAGAATATTGAAATTTCATCTTCAATTTTTTCAGTGCCAAAGCCTTTTGTCTGCATAGTTGAGCTGCCACACGCTTCACATGTTGTGTTAATTTTTGTTGTGTAACCACAGTAATGGCACACAAGATTATTTGAATATTTATGATATGTTAAACTCACATCACAGTTTTTGCAACGAGGTATCCACCCGCATGTTTCACACTGTAAGTATGGTGAAAATCCTCTGCGGTTTTGGAATAAAATTATTTGTTCGTTATTATCGAGAGCAAGTTGAATATTATCTAAAAGAGTGGGAGTAAAGATTGATTTCATTTGTTTTTTTAAAGTTGCTTTATGTATGTCGGCAACAATAATTTCAGGCATTTCAATGTCTAAATACCTGTGTTTTAATTCAACAAAAGCAAATTTGTTGTTTTTTGTATTATAGAAAGTTTCAATTGAAGGAGTAGCTGTCCCGAGAAGTGTTTTTGCATTATGTAATTTTGCAAGAATAATAGCTGCATCACGTGCATTATATCGAGGTGCCGGGTTAAATTGTTTATATGTGTTTTCATGCTCTTCATCAACAACAATTAAACCTAAATTGCTGAATGGCAGAAAGATAGATGAGCGGACGCCGAGAATAATATCATATTTATTTTCGCTATTTTTATTTAATACGTTGTTCCATATCTCAACTCTTTCAGAATCGTTAAATTTTGAGTGGTAAACACCAATTTTATTGCCAAAAATATTTTTTAATCTGTTTATTATTTGTGTTGTGAGTGCAATTTCAGGCAATAGATATAAAACTTGCCTGCCTGCTTTTATTGTTTCATTAATGAGCCGGATATAAATTTCGGTTTTGCCACTTGAGGTAACACCTTGAAGTAAAACAACATTTTTATTCTCAAAATTTTCTTTTATTTCTTTTAAAGCCTGTTGTTGATAAGTGTTTAATGTGTTTGCTTTTGATATTGGTTCATCTGAATTTTTTATTCTGTTTACTGTTTTTTCGTGTTCAATAAAAATATTTTTTTTTATTAATGATGTAAATGTTTGTTGTGTAGCGTTTGAATTTTTTAATAAGTCAGATTTTTTTACTTCATTAACAGCAGTTGTTTGAAAAAAATCTGAGAGTTTAATATAAGTCATTAAAAGCTCTAATTGTTTTGGAGCTTTGCTCAGATTGTCAAAAAGTTCATGAAGGTTTTCATTAGTTATTGAAGGGTTAAGATTTACACATTTTTCGATTTTCGGTTTATAAGTATCTTTAAGTTTTTCCTCAACAAAAATTGCCTTTTTATCCATTAATGATTTTATGACCGGCAATGGATTTTTTCGTTCTATTAATGAGTTTATTTCTTTTATACTTAATACATTTTTGTTTTCGAGGGCATTAAACAGAAGTTCTTCGGTATCGGAAAAGTTAGAAAAATTTGTAAAATTCGGGTTAGGCATTACTTTAGTCTCACTCTCGAGTTTAAGCCCTGATGGTAATGCCGCTTTATAAACTTCGCCGAGCGAACACATGTAATATTCTGAGATCCATTGCCAAAATTGAAATTGAATATCATTAATTATAGGAGCGTTATCGAGAACAGAAATAATATTTTTTGTTTCGTATAAAGTAGGTTTGTTTGAGTGAATATTTTTGACAATAGCAGAAAAGATCTTTTTTTTGCCAAATTGGACAACAACTCTTTTGCCGGGTTTTGTTTCGTTTCTTAAATTTTGAGGTATATGATAAGTAAATAATTTGGGTATGGGAATAGGTAGAATAACATCAGCAAAAAAAGATTTGACAGACATATAAAAAAAATTAATTAAGAGATGTGAGTTTAAAGTTAAAAATATATACTATAAATGGTTATAATTTTTACATAATATTATAGTTATTAAATTGTCATTAATTTATTGATTGTCTTAAATTGTCA
>JAUVJB010000036.1 GCA_030592465.1 Bacteroidota bacterium
AAGCACTGAAAGCATCTAAGTGCGAAGCTCACCTCAAGATGAGATTTCCTTTAAGGGTCGTTAAAGACTATGACGTTGATAGGTTGCAAGTGTAAAGGCAGTGATGTCAAAGCTGAGCAATACTAATTACCCGAAGACTTTCTTTAATGAATATGTATCAGAATTTTCTTTTAGTATGTCATTCTTATTGAAAATTTTAAGGCGACGAAGCGGTAGTGCTCCACCTCTTACCATACCGAACAGAGAAGTTAAGTCCACTTGCACCGATGGTACTGCATTGCGGGAGAGTAGGTAGTCGCCCTATCTTTTTAAAAAGCTTTATCCGTCAGCTGACGGATGGAGCTTTTTTTTTAGTATGTTATGGTAATAATCTAACAGGGTGGGGAGTTTTCGATTAATATATACAATATATACATCACAAAAGTAAATCAGTTTATATTAATAAAAAATAGCCAAATTAAATTATTGGTAATCACAACAATAGGAAACTTGTTAGGTCTCATATCCGCCAACTGCCAGACGACTTTTCGGAAAGGACTCAATATTTATAAATTGAATAATAAGCGGAAAATAAAATTTCGCTCGTTTTGTGGTAGTTTTGCAGCATAATATATTCCGTTAGCACTTCTCACTCCATGGTCAAAATATGTTTTATTAAAAATTGTGCTGATATATTATTATTAATTTCATAAATAGCTGTGTGCAAGAGCATGCTTGGTAATGTGAGAGGGTGGGGAAATAATCCCCGTACCTACTCAATTAACATTTCCTGCCAAATAAAATAAGTAGAATCAAAATATTTTTTTGCATCTATAGTTTCATCAAATATTCCATAAACAGAAGAACCACTTCCCGACATTGAAGCATAAACAGCACCAAGCTCGTAAAGTCTGTTTTTTATATTTTTTATTTCAGGATATTTTGAAAAAATGCTTGTCTCAAAATCATTTTTAATAGTGTCTTTCCACTCATTAATAGGACTCTTAATTAAATCTGATAATGCAATTTCAGGCTTTGCAGGAGTAATATCTGCATAAGCCTCTTTAGTGCTTACATGTATTGGAGGCACTATTAATACAAGATAAAACCCTTTTAAACTCAAATTTATTGGTTTAAGTTTATTGCCTTTCTCAAAAGCTAATGATGGAGTATTATCAATAAAAAACACACAATCGCTGCCTAACTGTTGTGAATAATTTTGCAGTTCATATTTTGTTAAATTTAACTTTAAATTTTTATTCAAAGCCTTTACCATAAATACACCATCAGATGAGCCTCCTCCCAAACCTGCACCTACCGGGATAATTTTGTGTAAATGAATATTTATTTTTTTATCTTTATTTATATCAAGAACTAATTCACAAGCCTTTACAGTTAAGTTGCTTTTATAATCGTCGCTAATTATTATTCCTGTATTTGAAAATTTAATATTCTCCGATTGAGTATTTTTATTTGTAAATTCTAAAATATCACTTAACCCGATAGGATAGAATAAAGTCTCAATATTATGAAACCCGTCGGTTCGTTTTTCAATAATATTTAATCCAATATTTATTTTAGCATTTGGGAAACAAAGCATATTTTAAATATTTTTAAACAGTTAAAAGTAATTATTTTTATTAAACAACAGATAAAAATAATATTTTTTTGGTTCTTTCTTAATTTAAGCGGGTAATTATAATAAAATTGAAATATTCAATATTCAACACAGAATATCCAACAGAAGAAGTAAAGACAAAATATTAAGTATAATAAAAATGAATAATAATAAAAAATTGATTTACAGATTGCTTCTCCGCCGGCCGGCGGATTGCAATGACGAAAAATACTTTTCAGTGTAGTCTCATTGTTAAAATGCTGAATTGTTATATTATTATTTTTTTATAATCCCCTAAATTTTAAATCTCAAATCTTAATTCTTAAATTAAAAAATGGTAAATTGATTTTGTCTTTGTATTTTTGTCTATTATCTTGTTAAAAATTTTGTTGAATGCAACTGTCAGTAATAATTGTTAATTATAATGTAAAATATTTTTTAGAGCAATGCCTTTATTCTGTAAAAAAGGCGATAAAAAATATTGATGTAGAAGTTTTTGTTGTTGACAATAACTCTGTTGATGGTTCATGTTCAATGGTGCATGAAAAATTCCCGGATATCTATTTAATTGAAAATAAGAGAAATACAGGTTTCTCGTATGCCAATAATCAGGCAATAAAAAAATCGAAAGGAGAATATGTCTTATTGTTAAACCCTGACACAGTGGTTGAAGAAGACACTTTTGAGAAGATTATTGCTTTTATGGATGCTCATCCCGAAGCAGGTGGATTGGGAGTGAAGATGATTGACGGGAAAGGCAATTTTTTACCCGAATCAAAACGCGGACTGCCTACGCCCATGACGGCTTTTTATAAAATATCGGGTCTTTCAAAACTATTTCCAAAATCAAAAACTTTCGGTAAATATCATCTCGGCTATTTAGATAAAGATGAGATTAATGAAATTGAAATATTAGCAGGAGCATTCATGCTTTTACGAAAAAAAACTTTGGATGAAGTCGGCTTGCTCGACCAAGATTATTTTATGTATGGCGAAGATATTGACCTGTCGTACAGAATAATACAAGGCGGATATAAAAATTATTATTTCCCTAAAACAACAATAATACACTATAAAGGCGAAAGCACTAAGAAAGGCAGCATAAATTATGTATTGGTTTTTTATAAAGCGATGATAATATTTGCACAGAAACATTTTTCAAAAAAGAATGCAAAAACATTTTCTTCATTAATCAACTCGGCAATTTATATGAGAGCTGTGTTGGCTATCTTTTCACGATTTGTGAAAAATATTTTTTTACCGTTTTTAGATGCATCAATAATATTTCTATGTTTTTATATTATTAAACCTTACTGGGAGGCTTATAAATTCCCCGGAGGCGGCACATATCCCGATTATTATCTTCATTATGTTGTTCCTGTTTATATTTTAATTTGGATTTTATCTGTCTTGTTTTCAGGAGGTTACGAAAAACCCATTAAGTTAATTAATATAACAAAAGGAATAGCTTTTGGCACTTTAATTATTTTGATTATTTATGCTATGTTAAGCGAACAATGGCGTTTTTCACGAGCATTAATTTTAATTGGTTCCGGTTGGGCGTTCTTGTCAACTATAACAAGCAGATTATTGCTTAATGTGTTAAATATTAAAGACTTTAAGCTTGATTTAAACCAAAAGAAAAAAATTATTATTATTGGTAATCAAAAAGAAGCAGAGCGTGTATTGTCATTATTAAATAAGACAGAAATAAAGCATGAAGTGCTGGGTTTTGTAAGCCCTGATAAAAATATTAATTCATCGAAATATATTGGCAAGATTGACCAAATACGCGAAATTGTGGCAATTAATAAAATTAACGAAGTGGTTTTTTGTGCAAAAGATATTGCTTCTCAAAAAATTATTAAAAACATGCTTCAACTTTCAAATATTAATGTTGATTATAAAATTGCACCTTCCGAAAGTTTATATATAATAGGCAGTAACTCAATAAACACTGCCGGCGATTTTTACGAAATAAATATTAACTCAATATCAAAAAAATCAAACATTAGAAATAAACGTATTTTTGATATTTTTGTCTCGGTTTTATTCCTGTTATTAAGTCCTGTATTGATTTTTACTGTTAACAAAAAATGGAATTTTATAAAAAATATTTTTATTGTTTTGATTGGTGAAAAGTCATGGGTTGGCTATTTGTTAAAAAATGATATTAACACCACCAAACTGCCGGTTATTAAAAAAGGTGTATTAAACCTTGTTGACATGCATAGACATAAAGAATTTTCAAATAATTTAATTGAAAAATTAAATATTATTTATGCTAAAGATTATAAAATTTATAACGATGTTTTTATAATTTTTAAGGCTTGGAAATGGTTGGGGAGGTAGGAGAGATAATGTGATTATTTTTCTATTCTAATTCTGGGCTAAATTTTATTTTGAGGTGCTGAATGAAATTAAATTTATCGTCCGCCAGCTGGCGGATGTTACTTTTTATAATAATGAATACAGAACAAGGAATAATGAATAATGAAGTTTTGACTCATATACACTTACAAGTAGTGTTTTTTTATTTTCATCCGCCAGTAGTCGGACACGTGTCCGTCAGCTGACGGATAAATATAGCTTTCTGACATTAAATACTTTCCTAATGCAGTATTAGGCAATGCTTCTGCAAGCTCACTTATCCTAATAGCAAAATTAATTAACCTATCTTCTAAATCAAACTTTCTTTTGTTCTTTATTGTATCTTCAATATTCATAATTCCTTGTTCGATATTCGATATTATTTTTGAAGTGCATAATTTAACTATAACAATAATTTACACAGTTTGTGTATAAACTTATTCATTCAGCACCTCAAAATAAAATTTACGGCTGAAATTTTTAAAAAAAAAACTAAACCCTATAAAAAAATCATCTTTTTTTATATTTTTTATCATAAAAAAAAATGATTTATATCATGTTTTAAATTGATGAGTTTTAATATTAAATTTTTAATTGCTTGTAAATTAAATGACTACGATATTCAAAAAAATTAGACAAGAATTATAAATAAATGAAAATATATAAAAGGTTATGATTTTGATTTTTTTTTGGTAAATTTGTTATTATGGAAAACAGAAAATATAATATTTTAATTGTTGATGATATTTTTGTTAATAGGTTGCTATTATCTGAAATTATTAAAAAAATAGGTTGTAATTATACAGAAGCAAAAAATGGTAAAGAAGCTGTTGATTGTTTGCATATAGAAGATTATGATATGGTGTTAATGGATATTGAGATGCCGGTTATGAATGGCTTAGAAACAACAAGATTTATAAGAGATAAATTTGATAAGCCTAAAAATAATATACCAATTGTTGCATTAACTGCTTATAATCCTAAAGATTTTTTTGATGATTACCAAAAGGCAGGTTTTAACGGATTAGTTACAAAACCATATCTAAAAGGAAAAATATCAAAAGTTATAAATAAGTTTTGTTATAAAAGTATTTAGTTAATTTATTAATTCAATACATATAAAAAAATCCTACATTTGTAGGATTTTTTTATTAGTCTGATTAATTCATAAGTTAAGTATAAAAATACTTAAAAACGTCCGCCAACTGGCGGACTTTTCAACGTGTTATTTAACTTTTCCAAAGTTTCAAACTTTGGAAAAGTTTTTTTCTTCTACTTTTTTAGACGTTTTTATCCGCCAGTAGTCGAACACGTGTCCGCCAGCCGGCTGACGGACTTTTTAACTTGTTTTAGTTTTATATGGTTTAAGTTTGTAGCTTAATTTTTTTTATATTTTTATTTTTGTCTTGTTAAAAAATAAACACATGAAACAAAAATTATATTTTTTATTAATACTTTCAGGAATTTTATTAAGTTTTGGTTGGTTTGAGTGGTCATCAGGTATAATTTTGTTTGTAGCATTTATTCCCTTACTTTTTGTTGACGATTATTTATATAAAAATAAAGATAAGTATCGCTCAGTTAGAGCCTTTCATTATTCATTTATAAGCTTTTTTATTTGGAACACCTTAACAATATGGTGGATTTATAATTCAACACTTTTTGGAGTAGTTGCTGCAATCATTATAAATTCATTCATAATGGCGTTAGTATTTTGGATTTATCATATCACTAAACGTAAAATCGGGAATAAATTATCATATATTGCTTTTATTGCATATTGGATTGGTTTTGAATATTTCTATTTTAATTTTGAGATTTCATTCCCATGGTTGACTCTTGGAAATGGTTTTGCAAACGATATTAAGTTAATTCAATGGTATGAATACACAGGAGTTATGGGTGGTTCTTTATGGATACTTATTGTAAATGTTTTAATATTTTTAATAATAAAAAAATATTTATCAATTGAACATATTAGTAAACCAATAATTTATAAATTGCTTTTAGTATTTTTAATAATTGTTATTCCAATAGTTATATCTGTAAATATTTACAATAATTATAAAGAGAAAAAAGCTCCTTATAATATAGTTGTGTTGCAACCAAATATTGACCCGTATAATGAAAAATTTAACGGGTTATCTGAAAGTCAACAATTAAATAGATTATTACAGCTTGCAGATTCTCTTGCTGACGATTCTGTAGATTATTTTGTAGGTCCTGAAACTGCTCTTGCAAAAGGCATGTGGGAAAGTCATTTAAAAAACGAATACGATATAATTAAACTCAAACAATTTATTAATAAATATCCTAAAGCTAAATTTGTTCTGGGTCTATCGTCATACAAATTGTTTAAGACTGATGAGAAAATATCAGCTACAGCACGTAAATTGAGTGGTACTGACAGATACTATGATGCTTATAATACTGCTATGCAAATTGATACATCACAAAACATACAATTATATCATAAATCAGAATTAGTTGTTGGGGTTGAAAAAATGCCGTTTCCAAAAGTACTTGGTTTTTTAGATAATTTGGCGATTGACCTTGGCGGGATTGTCGGCAGTCTTGGCACTCAAAAAGAACGTTCAACTTTTAAAGCTCCCAATGATACAATTAGAATAGCTGCGGTTATTTGTTATGAGTCAATATATGGTGAATATATGACTAAATTTATAAAAAATGGTGCTAATTTTATTTTTGTTATTACCAATGACGGGTGGTGGGGCGACACTCCAGGATATAAGCAACACATGAGTTTCTCACGATTATGTGCTATTGAAACACGACGAAGCATTGCTCGTTCGGCAAACACGGGAATATCTTGTTTTATTGACCAAAGAGGCGATTTAATAAAACCTACATCATGGTGGAAGAGAGAAGCTATTAAATCAACTATTAATGCTAATGATAAAATTACTTTTTACGTAAAATATGGTGATTTTATAGGTAGAATTGCAGCTGTTTTTTCTGTGTTATTATTAATTTATACCACTTTTGTATTTGTGAAAAGGAAAAAAAATTAGATTTATGATTTAACAATATAACAATTTATTCTACTATGCGATAAGAGGTTCTAAACCGATAGTCGCTTAACAATAGAGCAATTTAACAATGTAACAATATAATTCTAATAATCACCTAAAGTCTCCGGCAATTGGCTAAGAGCTTTTTCCATTTGTTCATCATTAGGAGCTTTGCCGTGCCATAAATGAGTTCCCATCATAAAATCAACACCCATACCCATTTCGGTTCTCATCAAAATTACAACAGGTTTGCCTTTTCCGGTATGTTTTTTTGCTTCAATAAGTGTATTAACAGTGTCGTTCATATCATTACCATTCATTTCAAGCACATCCCATCCAAAGGCTAACCACTTTGCTTTTAAATCGCCTAATGGAAGAACTTCATCAACAGGACCGTCAATTTGTTTGCCGTTGTAGTCAATGGTAGCAATAATATTATCAATTTTACGAGCAGAAGCAAACATAGCAGCTTCCCAAATTTGACCTTCTTCAAGCTCACCATCGCCATGAAGAGTATAAATTAATTTATTGTCATTATTAAGTTTTTTAGCTAATGCAGCACCACAGCCGGTAGATAATCCCTGTCCCAGTGAACCTGAAGCAATTCTGATGCCCGGCAATTTTTCTTCAGGTGTAGGATGTCCTTGAAGGCGAGAGTTTAATTGTCGCAAAGTGCCAAGTTCTTTTATGTCAAAACAACCACTACGAGATAGAACACTATACCACGCCGGTGCAACATGACCATTTGACAGGAAGAAAATATCTTCATTTACTCCATCCATAACAAATGAGTTTGGATTATGGTCTAAAACTTTAAAATAAAGTGCAACAAAAAAATCAGCACAACCGACCGACCCACCTGTATGACCCGATTTAGGTTTATTTATCATTCTTATTATATCTCTTCTGACTTGTGAAGCCATCTGCTCAAGTTCTACTATTGTTGCCATTTTTTATTCAAATTTTAAATTTTTTATTGATGGCAAAGATAATAAATTTTTATTGTCAATTTTTAACTAAGCAGCTATTAACTTTTTTTAATGCTTTATATTTAGTGCTTGAACGAAAACTAAGTCATTTATTACTATTCGTCATTGCAATCCGCCAGCTGGCGGAGAAGCAATCTGTAAATCAATGGATTGCTTCGGTCGTTCCCTGTTAAATATTGCTTCGCATTTCACAGGGTAAACCTCCCTCGCAATGACGAAAATATTGAGTTTTCGTTCAAGCACTAAATATATAGAAATTTGAAATTATAAATTGAAATAGTAAATGATTCCTTATACAAGCTAATTTCTAATATCTAATTTCCATCAATTTGATGATAAAGCAATATCATAAACTTAATTTAAATTATAAACATGGATATAAAAGATGCCAATAAATATTTATCTTTGTGTTTTATTTTAAAATAAATAATAAATTTTATGGGACTTCAGTGTGGGATTATAGGATTGCCCAATGTTGGCAAATCTACTTTGTTTAATTGTTTGTCAAATGCTAAAGCACAATCAGCTAATTTTCCGTTTTGTACTATTGAACCTAATGTAGGAGTAATAACTGTACCTGATGAACGTTTAATTCAGCTTGAGAAAATTGATCATCCTGCCAAAGTTATCCCAACAACAATTGAAATTGTTGATATTGCCGGTTTAGTTAAAGGAGCAAGTAAAGGTGAAGGCTTAGGAAATAAATTTCTTGCTAATATTCGTGAGACTGATGCCATTATTCATGTGCTTCGTTGTTTCGACGATGATAATGTGACCCATGTTGACGGTAATATTGACCCTGTACGCGATAAAGAAAATGTTGAAACTGAGTTGCAGATTAAAGATTTAGAAACTATTGAGAATAGAATTAATAAAGTTGAAAAACAAGCTAAAGCAGGTGGTGATAAAAATGCAAAAAAAATTCTTGAATATTTGTTTCAATACAAAGAAGTTCTTGAGCAAGGTAAATCTGCACGTATTTTACAAATTGATAAGAGTGATGAAAAATTATTAATAGATTTACAATTATTAACAAATAAACCTGTTCTTTATGTTTGTAATGTTGATGAGGCTTCGGCTGTTACAGGAAATAAATATACCGATGCTATTAAGCAAGCTGTTAAAGAAGAAAATGCTGAATTACTGATAATTGCAGCAGCTACCGAAGCAGATATTGCAGAATTAGAAACTTTTGAGGAACGTAAGATGTTTCTTGATGACTTAGGTTTAGAAGAATCCGGAGTTAATAAATTAATAAAATCAGCATATCGTTTGTTGGATTTAGAAACATATTTTACAACCGGAGCAGACGAGTCAAGGGCGTGGACTTTTAAAAAAGAAACAAAAGCCCCGCAAGCTGCAGGTATTATCCACACCGACTTTGAAAAAGGTTTTATCAGAGCAGAAGTAATAAAATATGATGATTATGTCTCTCTTGGCTCTGAACGTGCATGCCGTGAAGTAGGTAAAATTGCTGTTGAAGGGAAAGAGTATGTTGTGCAAGATGGTGATATTATGCACTTTAGATTTAATGTTTAGAAAATCTGTCAGAGTGCGAAGCTCACGACAGCGTTAGAAGTTGAATTAACACGAATTGTTTTTTTTTATTTTAGACACGAATTTCACGAATTAACACGAATTATTAGTGAAAATTTGGTAAGTTCTCAATATTTAATGAATAATCTGTGGCTTTAATAAATTTTTAGAGTTATATTATTGAACTATTACTTTTTGAGAAGAAAAAAAATTTGTGTAATTAGTGTCAAAATTTGTAAAATCTAAATTGTTTTATTATTAAATTGTTATTCTTAAACATTTATTTTTTTACTTTTGTCTTTTATTTAAAATAAAGTAATATTAAAACATAAATATATGAAACGATTATTATTTCTTTTTATAATTTTTACTTTCTCAATTAGTCTGTTTGCACAGAGAGATAATGAAATTAAAAAAGCCAAAACTGAATTAGCGAGATATGGTGATTTATATTTTTCTTTCCCTATTACGAAACAAAATAATTTAAAAACTATTCCTAATTTTATATCAGTCGATAATGTTAAAAAAGGCATTATCTATGCTTACATTAATGAGAGAGATTTTCAAAAGTTTATAAATCTGAATATCCCTTTTACAGTTATTAAAAAGGACAAGGGTGTTAAAGTTTTAACAATGGCAACTACTGTGGCAGAAATGTCAAATTGGGACCGTTATCCTACTCATGATGTTTATAAACAAATGATGCAAAATTTTGCCACAAATTATCCGAATATTTGCAAGTTAGATACTATTGGATTTTCACAAAATAACAGACCAATTCTTGTTGTGAAAATTTCTGACAATGCTGATGTTGAAGAGAATGAACCTCAATTTTTTTATACAGGGCAGATGCATGGTGATGAAATAGTTGATTATATAATGTTTTTACGTCTAATTGATTATTTAACAACAAATTACGGAACAGATACTCAAGTTACTAATCTAATTAACAATATTGAGATTTGGATTAACCCTTTATCAAATCCTGATGGCACATACCATGGAGGCGATAATAATGTATCAAATGCATCCCGTTATCTTGCTAATTGGGTTGATCCTAATCGTAATTTCTCGGATCCTGAAGATGGTCAACATCCTGATGGAAATGCATGGGCTACGGAAACTATTTTAATGATGGATTTTGCTGATAATCATCGTTTTGTAATGTCTGCCAATACTCATAGTGGTGCAGAAGTAGTAAATTATCCGTGGGATACCTGGGCAAAACTTCATGCCGATGATGATTGGTGGCAATATGTATCGAGAGAATATGCCGATACTGTGCATATAAATAGTCCTTCCACATATTTTGATGGTTTTAATAATGGTATTACAAATGGCTATCAGTGGTATACTATTAGCGGTGGTCGCCAAGATTATATGAATTATTATAAGCATTGTCGTGAGTTTACTTTGGAGTTGTCAAATGCAAAGTTATTATCTTCTGATGAGTTACCCGCTCACTGGGATTATAATCGTCAAGCTATGCTCAATTATATGCAGGAATGTTTATATGGTATTACAGGCACGGTTACTGATGCTTATACAGGAGAGCCGGTTGTTGCTAAAGTTGAAATTGATAATCACGATAAAGACAGTTCTTGTGTTTATTCAAATTCATTTTTTGGCAGTTATTACCGACCTATCTATCAAGGCACTTATTCATTAACTTTTTCTGCTCCCAATTATCACGACTGTCATGTTTCAAATGTTACTGTAGCTAATAAAGATACTAGTATTTTAAATGTTCAGCTCGTTTCTTCTTTAATTAATCATAATCCTGAGATATTAGATTCTTTGAACCAGTCAATCGACACATTAGATTTAACAGTTTATAAAGATACTCCTCTTTCAGTAAAATTAAATGTAAACGATATAGATGGCGATAATGTAGATGTAACATTTGGAACATCAATAAACGGAAATGGAAGTGTGGATATTTCACCGTCAGACGACACAAGTTTTGTATATACACCAAATTCGGGATTTACAGGCAGTGATTTATTGCAAATAGTTGTGAGCGATGATGGTACGCCTATTTTAACAGATACTGTTATTTATAATGTTAGTATTATTGCTAAACCGAATCATAATCCTGAGATTTTAGATTCTTTGAACCAGTCAATCGACACATTAAATTTAACAGTTTATAAAGATACTCCTCTTTCAGTAAAATTAAATGTAAACGATATTGATGGCGATAATGTAGATGTAACATTTGGAACATCAATAAACGGAAATGGAAGTGTGGATATTTCACCGGCAGATGATACAAGTTTTGTATATACACCAAATTCGGGTTTTACAGGCAGTGATTTATTGCAAATAGTTGTGAGCGATGATGGTACGCCGGTTTTAACAGATACTGTGATTTATAATGTTAGCATTGTTGAAAATCATTGTCCTGTGATTTTAGATTCACTCGGTAATGCTGTTGATACTTTATTGTTTACGGTTTACCAAGATTCAAATATAACAGTAAAATTAAATGTTAATGATGAAGATGGCGATAATGTAGATGTAACTTACGGAACATCAATAAACGGAAATGGGAGTGTAGATATTTCACCGTCAGACGATACAAGTTTTGTATATACACCAAATTCAGGTTTTACAGGCAGTGATTTATTGCAAATAGTTGTAAGTGATGATGGGTTACCTGTATTAACCGATACCGTGATATTCAAAGTGAATGTAGTTTATTACAGCTCTATAAATAGTTTATCAAAAGTATTTAATGATGTTGAGATTTATCCAAATCCGGTAAGTCAAACCACTGTAATAAGTTTTGAATTATCAAAAGCAGAAAATGTTGAAATTGAGATATATAACATGTTAGGTAAGAAAGTATCAATTTATAAAATTGGTAAATTACCAACAGGAAAGAATGATGTTAGTATTGATGTAAACGGATTAGAAGACGGTATATATTTATTTAGAATAAAAAGCGATAATTGCTTTATTGATAAAAAAGTAATAAAATCGAATTAATATAAAGTTGAGTTCTTTACGAAAAGTCGCTAAACGGTTAACCCGCCAACTGGCGGGTGGAAAACTAAAAGCTATAAGCCTACGTCAGTCTGTTATAAATCCGATATGCGGCTAATCCGCCAGCTGGAGGATAGTTTTGCGGACTAGTCTCAATAATTTAGATTTTAGATTTTACAATCTTTGACACTAAATACACAAAATTTTATTAATTTTTCGTGTTAATTCGTGAAATTCGTGTCTAACAATTTAACCCTGATACGCTCATACTTTGCCCCGGCACGCTCCGCTACGGGGTAAACTACAAGGCAGGCAATTTATCAATCCAACTTTTTTATCTGATTTTTGCTCCTAATTCATTTTCAAAAATTCTGATAAATTTATTCATTATTTTATCAATCTGTTTATCGGTAAGAGTTTTTGACGGGTCTTGCAAAATAAAACTAACTGCATACGATTTTTTATCTTCTCCTATTTCTTTTCCTTCATATACATCGAATAATGAAATTCTTTTTAATAGTTTTTTTTCTGTATTAAATGCTAAAGTTTTAATTTGCTCAAAACGTATTTTTTTGTCTAACAATAGAGCTAAATCACGTTTTACTTCAGGATATTTTGGTATTTCTTTATATGATAATTTTTTTGTTTTTAAAATTTGTAAAACAACATCCCAATCAAAATCTGCATAAAAAACATCTGATTTTATACCAAATATTTTTAATAGTTTTTTGTTAACACTACCGAAGGACACAAAGGTTTGTTCGTTATTATTTTGATTATAAGTGTATTGCAAACCATAGTCTAATATATCAGAACTAAGGTCGCCAATATTTACAAAATTAATGTCAATGCCAAGGCGATGCATTATATTTTCAACAAATGATTTTAGAAAATAAAAGTTTGTATGTTCTCCTTTTGTATTCCAATTAACTTGTTGTTTTAATCCTGTGATAAATAGTGATAAATGATATTTCTCGTTGTATTTTTTTATAGGATTCTCATCATGAATTTGTTTATTAATTGAATAACAATTACCAAATTCATAAAATTTTAAGTCAGGATTTTTTCTGTTAATATTAAAAGCAATAGCTTCTAAACCGCCAAACAATAATGTTTGCCGCATGCAGTTGAGGTCTGAGCTTAATGGATTTAATATTGTTACAAGATTATCTTTATCATAAGATTTTAAATTATCATAATATGATGATTTTGTTAATGAATTTGACATAATCTCATTAAATCCGATATCGGAAAGTAAGTCTGATATAAGATTAGTGATTTTATTCTTATTAGGTTTTTCTGAATAAGATATTGTTGATTTAACCTGACCTGAAATCTCAACATTATTGTATCCGTATATTCTTAATATCTCTTCAATAACATCAGCTTCTCTTTTAACATCAACTCTGTATGTAGGTATTTCAAGATTTAGTGTTTTTCCATTCTCATTTGCAATTTTAATATCGAGTGAAGTTAAGATATTTTTAATATTTTCTTTTTCAAGATATTTGCCTATTAACCTGTCAATATGGTCGTAACTAACATCAACCTTATAATTCTCAACAGGATTTGGATAAACATCAACAATATCTGAACTGATTTTTCCACCTGCTAATTCTTTAATAATTAAAGTAGCTCGTTTTAGTGCATAAACTGTTATGTTGGGATCTGAACCTCTTTCAAAACGAAATGAAGCATCAGTGCTTAACACGTGACGTCTTGATGTTTTACGAATAAAAACAGAGTCGAAACAAGCACTTTCTAAGAATATATTTTTAGTATTTTCGGTAACGCCTGATTCAATTCCCCCAAAAACACCGGCTATGCACATTCCTTCGTCTTCGTTGCAAATCATTAAATCATCTGATGACAATTTGCGTTCAACACCATCAAGTGTAATAAATTTTGTTTCTTGTTCCAGAGTTTTAACAATAACTTTATTTCCTTTAATCTTGTCTGCATCAAAAGCATGCAAAGGTTGACCTGTTTCGTGAAGCACAAAATTTGTAGCATCAACAATATTATTAATAGGATTTAAGCCGATTGATTTCAAGCGATTTTTTAACCAAGTTGGGGATTCTTTAACTTCGATTCCTGATATTGTAATTCCTGTGTAACGATGACAGGCATTAGTGTTTTCTATTTTAATATCAATAAAGTTATCATTATTATCAATTTTAAAATTATCAACTAAAGGTTTTTTTAAATTAATTTTTTGAAATTGTTTAAGATATGCTGCTAAATCACGAGCTACGCCAAAGAGAGAAGCCCCATCAATTCTGTTAGGAGTAAGTCCTATTTCAAAAATAATATCATTTTCGATATTAAAATAATCTTTAGCAAGAATTCCAACTTTAACATCATTGTCTAATACCATTATTCCATCGTGAGAAGTGCCAATGCCTAGTTCGTCTTCAGCACATATCATTCCCATTGAAAGTTCACCTCGCATTTTTGCTTTTTTTATTTTAAAGCTTTCATTACCATCGTAAAGAGTTGTGCCAACAGTAGCAACAACAACTTTTTGACCTGCTCTTACATTAGGCGCTCCGCAAACAATCGGCAATAATTCATTTTCACCAACATCAACAGTTGTTATGCTTAAATGATCAGAATTGGGATGTGCTTCGCATGTTTTTACTTCACCAATAACAAGTCCTTCTAATCCACCTTTTATTGATTGATATTTTTCAATGCCTTCAACTTCAAGACCTGTGTCTGTCAATATTTCTGAAACTTTTTGATACCTTAAATCAGTATCAATGTATTGTTTTAACCAATTGTATGATATTTTCATGTGTTTAATAAGATTTTATCGAACAACAAAAGTAAAGATTTTTTAAGAAAAATCAATTATTCAATATGAATTTAGTTAATAAATATTATTAGTATTTGCACTATTTCTAAATAATTTATTATAATACATCATCTTGTTCTTTCGGATTGCAAATCCGAAAGAGCAGTTTAAAAGTGATTTTCAAAATCTTTAAGATTTGGAAAATCTAAAATAATAATAATTGAACTTTACTAATAAACTTTATAAGCTTTCAATTTTATAACTAATCTTATTATTGTTTTCTGTAACAGATTGTTAGAAAAATTTTGAGGTTTTTGGGTTAATTCAGCAATACTTTAAATATATTTGTATCTTTAAAATAAATTAAAATCAATAATATTGAAAACGAACAAAAGACCTTTAATTCTTGTATCTAACGACGATGGAGTAAATGCAAAAGGTTTAAAAAATTTGATTGAAGTTGTAAAACCTTATGGAGATATTGTTGTAGTTGCTCCTGAGATGTCAGAATCAGGAATGTCTCATGCAATATCTTTCAAGAATCCGATACGTTTAAATAAGCTTAAAGAATATGAGAATGTGAAGATTTACAGTTGCACAGGTACTCCGGTCGATTGTGTGAAGTTGGCTTTAAATCAAGTTGTTGAACGTAAACCTGACTTTTTGGTTTCAGGTATTAATCATGGTTCAAATGCTTCAATAAGTGTTATTTATTCAGGTACAATGGGGGCTGCTATTGAGGGTTGTTTGAATGGAATACCTTCGGTCGGTTTTTCAATTTTATCTCATGCAAAAGATGCTGATTTTTCCCTCTCAAGAAAATATTCACAACAGATTTTTGAAAAAGTTTTAAAACACGGATTGCCTCAAGGAGTATGCTTAAATATTAATTTCCCTGTTATTGATATTGATGATTTAAAAGGCATTAAAGTCTGCCGGCAAGCACGAGGTATTTGGAAAGAAGAATTTGATAAACGAATAGACCCAAACAATAGAGATTATTACTGGCTGACAGGTAATTTTAATAATTTTGAACCTGATGCCGAAGACACTGATGAATGGGCTTTAAACAATAATTATGCTTCAATTGTTCCTATAAATGTTGATTTTACTTCGTATGATACAATTGAGAAATTGAAAAAAAATAATTTCGAAACATCACTAATAAAAATTAATTAGTATGGATAAGAATGTAAAATCAACATTTAATAAACTTAATATTGGACTTGTTGCAGGAATAATTGTTCCTATCATTGCAATTTTTATTTTTTATTTATTTAATAAATATCGATTTGGTTCGCTTGAAAATTTCTATAAACATTTTGTGTTGTTTCATTTAACATCGCATATTGTTAGTTTAAGTGTATTACCAAATTTAGCGGTTTTTTATTTATTTATTAAAAAGAATTTTCTCTATTCAGCGAGGGGTGTAATATTGGCAACCATGATTTATGGTTTAGTAATTATTGTTTTAAAATTTTTTGTGTAACTATAAGAATGTTTAATGTTTAGAAAACCTGTTAGAGTGCGAAGCTCCTGACAGAGTTTGATGTTTAATGTTTAAAGTTTAATGTTTGATGTTTAATGTTTAAAGTTTCATGTTTGACATTTGAATCACATATACAAATCTCGAAAGCTGACATTTAGAAAA
>JAUVJB010000259.1 GCA_030592465.1 Bacteroidota bacterium
AAATATAAATTACAAACGGCGAAGCGGTTTTGTTTCGTTTATAGCGACAGCGAAAAAAAGAAGAGACCTGCCAGATTTTAAAAATACGGCAGGTCTGTGTTGATATACTTTGAGCGGTTATATTTTGCACTTCGGCAAGCTCAGTAGAGCCGTAATATAATTTGTCATTTGGCTTCGCCGCCTGCCCTGTGAAATTGCGAAGCAATATTTAACAGGGTCATTTAGTTTTATTGACAATTTAAGACAATCAATGACAATTAATGACTTTATGTTAATGTTATAATTGTTTTATAGTATATAAATTAGCTCAAATTATTACGAAGCAGAGTATAACAAACTAAAAGGCTTAAACAAAAATTATCAATCCGTTTTAAGTTACAAACTTAAACCATGGGCGACTAACCCGCTAAAGTTATAGTACCGTAAAACCTAACAGATTTGGGAAGCTTGTTAGATCTTCTTCATATAATAAAAGCCCTTTTTACGGATTAAAGAAAAAAAAAAAATCATATTTATAATTTTGGGTTTGTTAATATTAATTTATAATTTTGCATGGATTTTTATCTAATTAAAATTGAAATATTTAAACCAATATTGTATCCCTATTAAGGAGTTAAGACAAGAAGTTTATTGTTTTGATTTTAAAGTAAACAATAAGTTCTTTAAGCAATTTAAAAATTCAGAGATAAAAAAAGGAAATGCAGATGTTAATATTACAGCAACAAAAAATTCTCAAAATATTGTTTTAGAGTTTAATATTAACGGTAGTGTTAATGTTATGTGTGACAGATGCCTTGATTATTTTGATTTGCCAATTGAATGTAACGAAAGGTTATATTTTGTTTTTGGCAATGAAAATAATACACAGGCTTATAATTTTATTACTCTTAAAGCAGATGAAAATGAAATAAATGTTGCACAATATCTCTATGAGTTTATTACATTAAGTTTGCCAATAAAAAAGATTCATCCAAATGATGAAACCGGCAAAAGCACATGCAACAAAAAAATGCTCAATAAACTTATGTCGTTTACTAAAAAAGAAGTGAAAAAAACAGACCCGAGATGGGATAAACTTAAAAATTTAATTAAATAATCTAAGAAAATGGCACATCCAAAATCAAAAATTTCTAAACAAAGAAAACACAAAAGAAGAACACATTACAAAGCAGAACTTCCAACATTGGCAACTTGTTCAAATTGCGGTGCTACCGTTGAATATCATCGAGTATGTCATGAATGTGGATACTATAGAGGTAAACTTGCAGTTGAAAAATTTGCAAAAGTATAATTTAAAAAACTGTAATTTTTTCATGAGTGCCGAATAAAACCAAGAAACAAATTACCTGCTCTATAAGAATTTACTAATAAATAAATCTTATAGTGATTCTTCGGTAACCGTTGTGGTTTTTATACCGGCATTAATGAAGTATGTTTAACAAAAAAATAAAGTATGGCTACAATTCATGCAAAAATAACCGGAGTGGGAGCCTATGTTCCTGAATACATTTTGAACAATCAAGAATTGAGCAAAATGGTTGATACTTCTGATGAATGGATAATGACCAGAATTGGTATCAAAGAAAGAAGAATATTAAAAGGTGAGGGTAAAGGTGCCTCAGATTTAGGAGACAGGGCGGTTAAACAATTGCTTCAGAAAACCGGCACATCTCCCGAAGACGTGGACATACTTCTTTGTGCATCTGTTACTCCTGACATGCAATTTCCTGCTACTGCAAATATTATTTGCGATAAAGTTGGAATAAAAAATGCTTTTGGTTATGATATTAACGCAGGTTGTTCCAGCTTTTTATTTGCATTATCAACAGGTGCTAAATATATTCAGTCAGGTCAATACAAAAAAATTGTAATTGTTGGTGCTGAAAAAATGTCGTCAATTGTTGATTATACAGATAGAGCAGTATGTCCTATTTTTGGTGATGGTGCAGCTGCCGTATTACTCGAACCAACAACAGAAAATACCGGTATTATTGATGAGATATTACATGTAGATGGCTCCGGCAGAAAATATTTATACCAAACAGCCGGAGGCTCTGTAAAACCCGCTTCACACGAAACCATTGATGCTAAAGAGCATTTTATTTTTCAGGACGGAAGACCTGTTTTTAAAAATGCAGTGGCAGATATGGCAGATGTTTCTGTTGAGATGATGAAAAAACACAACTTGTCTGCCGAAGATTTAACTTGGTTTGTTCCCCATCAAGCTAATATGAGAATTATTGAGGCTGTTGCTAAACGAATGGGCATCAAAAAAGAACAAGTAATGATTAATATTCAAAAGTATGGCAACACAACATCTGCAACACTTCCTCTTTGTCTTTGGGAATGGGAAAACAAATTGAAAAAAGGAGATAATTTAATATTATCAACTTTCGGTGCAGGATTTACTTGGGGTGCGATTTATCTCAAATGGGCTTATGACGGAAATAAAATATAATAATTATTAAAAAAAATTATACACCTTTGTGTTTAAAATAGAATTGAATAATTAAAATTATATAATAATGGCAAAAAATATTGAGGTAGAAAATAAATCAATAAATTTAATTGGTGCAGGAACAACAATTACAGGTGATATTCAATCTGATGGTGATATTAGAATTGATGGCTCTTTAAACGGGAATATAATAACTAAAGGAAAGGTTGTTGTTGGTACAACGGGTAAAATAAATGGTGAAATTACATGTAAAAATTTTGATCTATCCGGCAAAATTGAAGGCAAGGTTAATGCTGATATGTTATTGTCGTTGAAACCATCAGCAAATATTTTAGGCGATATTAGTGCCGGCAAATTAGCTGTTGAGCCCGGTGCGGTTTTTACCGGTTCCTGCAAAATGAAAGACAATGGCTTTAATTCATCTGTAAAAATTAATGCAGAAAAAACAAAATAATAAATTCAAAAAGCAGAATTCAGGTTTTAAAAATTATGCTAAATATTCAAGCATTGCATTTCAAATGCTTTTTATTATTTTGATTGGTGTTTTTGGAGGAATAAAATTAGATAAATACCTTAATTGGGATTTTCCGGTTTTTACTGTTGTTTTTTCAATACTATCTGTCATATTTTCTATTTATTATGCAATAAAAGATATAATTAAATTCAAATAAATTGTTTAAACATTTTTTAAAAAAAATATTATTGTTTTCTGTTATTATCTTCATAATTGCAGCAACATTCTTTGCTTCATTTTTAAAAGAATATTATATGCCGATATATCTTTATTCTTTTTTATTTTGTCTTGCCGTTACGGTTTTGTTTCATCATGTCTTGTTTAAAAAAATTGATGAGAAAAAATCTTCGTTTGCTAATAAATACATGCTGTTAACAACTGTTAAATTGTTGATTTATTTGTTTTTTGTTGCAGCTTATTTGTATTTTGTTAAAATTAATGTAATTTGGTTTGTTATTATGTTTCTGTTTCTATACGCATCATTTTCAATCTTTGAAGTTTTAACCGTATTGTCTATATTAAAAAAAAAACAAGATAGACAAAGGAAATAATAATTTATACTGTTTTTTTCTTACTTTTGTTGTAGATAAATTAAGTTTATAGATGATTAAAATTAAAAAAAACATACTTAAATATATTTTAACAATATTAATGATTTTTATTTTGTCATTTGTTACTAGTGCAAACGAAAATCAATTAGAAGAAAAAAATAAGCAAAAAGAACAATCAAAATTTAAGCCGGGAGAATTTATTATGCATCATATTTATGATGCTCACGAATGGCATATCTGTGAGATTGGCGGGAAGCATATAACTATTCCTTTGTTAATAATTGTGCATAGTAAAACAAAAGGCTGGAATGTTTTTTGTACAAACAAATTTAATCATGGTGAAACATCATACAAAGGATTTAAGCTCGAAAAAGAAGGAAAGAATACAGGAAAAATTGTTGAAGTTTTAGATGATGGTGTAACCGTTAATAAAAATGCACCGTTACCACTTGATTTATCAATAACA
>JAUVJB010000310.1 GCA_030592465.1 Bacteroidota bacterium
GAGATAAGCCAACAGCAAACATTATTATTTTCAACACATCCTCAAACCTTAATATACTTAGACAATGATACAATGGTATAATGGTGTAACAATTCAACCATAGAACAATTTAGCAATTTAACATATAGAACCACATGACAGTTACCGATAGACTTTTTTCGTTAAGAGGCCAAATGGCCATTATGGGTATTGATGCATTCATCATTCCAAATACAGATCCTCACATGAGCGAATATCTTGCTGAGCATTGGCAGTTCAGAGAGTGGGTATCAGGTTTTACAGGTTCGGCAGGCACTCTTATAATAACAAAAGATATTGCAGGATTATGGACAGATTCAAGATATTTTATTCAAGCCGAACAGCAGCTACAAGGCTCAGGTATCCAGCTTTTTAAAATGAAAATACCTCATTATCCTTGTTATATTGAATGGTTAAAAAATAATTTGCAAGACAATGCAAAAGTTGGTTTTGATGGCAAACTATTTTCTGTTAGTCTTGCAAAAATGATTAAATCATCATTATCTGACAAAAATATTAAAGTTGAATCTAATCAAAATTTTATTAAACCATTATGGAAAAATAGACCTTCAATACCAACCAATAATATTTTTATTCATGATATAAAATTCGCAGGCAAATCGCGTGTTGAGAAAATTTCTCAGGTAAGGAATATTATGATTGAAAAAAATGTGTCTTGTCATCTATTATCCACACTTGACGATATTGCCTGGCTTTTTAATATTAGAGGCAATGATGTTAAATATAATCAGGTTGTGATAAGTTATGCTTTAATTACTTTAGATAATGCCTATTTATTTATCCATAAAGAATTAAATGATAATATAAAATGTGTGTTTGAAAATGATAAAATTACCATATTACCATATAAAAGTGTTACCAATAATATTAAAAAATATTGCAAAAAACAGACTATTCTGTTAGACCCTTCAAAAACAAATAATTGTATTTTCAGCTCAATTCCTTCTTCTTGTAAAATTATTGAAGATATTAACATCACAACAATACTTAAAGCGAAAAAAAACACTACTGAAGTTGCAAATATTAAAAAAGTTATGATACGCGATGGCGTTGCTTTAACTAAATTCTTTTATTGGTTAGAAAATAATATTTTAAATGAAAAAATAACGGAATTATCCGCAGATAAAAAATTAGAATTTCTCAGAAGTCAACAAAAGAATTTTGTCGGATTAAGTTTTGCAACTATTGCAGCATATAAATCACATGGAGCAATTGTACATTACGAAGCAACAGCAAAAACAGATGTAGAACTATTGAAAGAAGGTATTTTCTTAATCGATTCAGGTGGTCAATATTTTGATGGAACAACTGATATTACACGTACAATTTCACTTGGCAACGCTACACAAGAAGAAATTAATAATTTTACTCTTGTATTAAAAGGACACATAAATATTGCCTCTTTAAAATTTCCTTACGGAACAAAAGGATACCAAATTGATGTTTTAGCACGAAAATTTTTATGGGATAATTACTTAAATTATGGACATGGAACAGGTCATGGAGTTGGCTCTTTTTTAAATGTTCATGAGGGTCCTCAATCAATAGGTTCAAGTGCAAATTCATCATTAAATATTAATTTTGAACAAGGCATGATCACTTCAAACGAACCGGGAATATATATTGAAAACAAATATGGCATTCGCATCGAAAATTTAATACTTTGCGAAAATGATAAGGACACTGAATTTGGTAAATTTATGAAATTTAACACCATCTCACTTTGTTATATCGATACTTCATTAATTAATGTTGATTTACTTACTGATGATGAAATAAAATGGTTAAATAATTATCATAAAAAAGTATTTGACAAAATTTCACCATTTTTATCTAATGATGAAAAAAGATGGTTAGAAGATAAAACAAAAAGTTTGTAGTCTCACTCTTTCGGATTTGAAATTCGAAAGTTCTGTGTTACATTCGTTTATTTAGACTTTTAGATTACAAATCCGAAAGAGCAGTGGAAGTTACTTTTTATTTTACATTTTACTGTTTAATTGCCATTGTTAATTAATTAGATAAATTATGAAAAAACTATTTCTAACTTTCCCAATAATATTATTAATTATTACAGGATTTATCACTAAAAAAAATTTAATAACGACGTAAAAAGGATTACAGGTTATTTTTTAAAACTTCTCCATACAATAAATACAAAAATAAATTTTTAACTAAAAATAAATAAATTATGTTACAAATTAAGAAAATTGAAAAAGAAGTAAATTTTAAAGAAATTACCAGAGATGAATTTGTTGACTTTTTGTTTACACATCTTGAGCGTTTCGGAGATCCTAAAAAAGATATTCAAAAATGTTTAAATTACGCATTTTCTGATGAAAAATCAGAAGGCGGTTTTGCCCTTGCTGCATTTTATGATAATAAATTGGTGGGAGCACTAATAATGAACAAAACAGGAATGGCAGATTATATTCCCGCTTGGATTTTAGTATATGTTGCCGTTGATGCCTCATATAGAGGGCAGGGCATTGGAAGACAGATTATTGAAGAATCTTTCAGACTGTGTGATGGAGATATAAAACTACATGTTGAATATGACAATCCTGCTAAGCGATTATACGAAAAAATGGGATTTACGACAAAATATGCAGAAATGAGATATAAAAATAAATGAGTTCAGTATAAAAAGGTAAAAAAGTACGTCATTGCGAGGGTTAAGACCCCCGTGAAATCGGTCGCCCACAAAAATAAATGACAATAAAAAAATGTAGTTGTCATTAGTAGGAACGAAGCAATC
>JAUVJB010000063.1 GCA_030592465.1 Bacteroidota bacterium
ATTAATGACGTGAAACAAATGACAATCAATGACAATCAATGATAATCAATGACCCCGATACGCTTCGCTACGGGGCAGGCAATTAATGACTATTAATGACGTGAAATAAATGACAATCAATGACAATCAATGACAATTTAGCAATATAACAATATAACAATATAACAATATAACAATATAACAATATAACAATTTAATACATGAAACGATTACTTATAATATTAATATTTTTTTTCATTTCACAGCATTTAATTTTTTCTCAAATTAACAAGCAGGGAATACCTTTTATTAAAAATTATTCTCCTCAACAATATAATGCAAGTGAGCAAAATTGGGCTATTGTACAAGACAGTAGAGGAGTTATGTATTTTGGAAACAACGACAAAGGTATTTTAGAGTATGATGGGAAAAATTGGAGGAAAATTGCTACTTCTAATAAATCAAGTATTGTTTCACTCGCAATTGATAGTTCATCAAATATAATTTATGTAGGTGCAGTTAATGAATTTGGATATTTAAAGCCAAACAAATTAGGCAAACTTCAATATTGCTCTTTATCTGATAAATTAGATTCTGTTGATAGAGATTTTACAACTGTTGATAAAACTTATTGTATTAATAATAAGGTTTATTTTTGTTCAAGAACTAAAATTTTTCAATACGATTCTTTAAACTTAAAAAATATTTATATTCTTAAAAAAAATTCATTTTATTCTTTTGCAGTAGATAATAAAATTTATATTGGAGACTATCTGAAAGGTTTGATGGAGATTAATAATAATAAAATAAAATTATCAAAAGGAGGTGATTTTTTTGAAAGAAAAAATATTTTTTCAATTTTACCTTATGGAAAAAATAAATTATTGGTTTGTACAGGCGGTAACGGATTATTCATTTATGATGTAAAATCGGGAGAAACAACAAGTGAAAATATATCTTTGCAAACTAACCAAATTCTTAAAGAAAGTTTTTTATATGATGCTACTTATTTAAATAATAATTTTGTTTTATCAACCATATATGCAGGTTGTATTGTTATTGATAAAAAAGGAAATATTATTAACAAATTTAATAAAAAAATAAACCTGCAAGATGAGTCGGTAATTTCTGCTTATGTTAAACCAAACATGCCTTTATGGTTAGCATTGAATAGTGGTATTTCATCAATACAGATAAACTCTCCAATTCGATTGTTTAGTGAAGAATCAGGTTTAAAGGGAAATATTAATGATATAATCAGGTATAAGGGAGTCTTATATGTTGCAACGAGTTTGGGTGTTTTTTATTTAGATTATGATAATAATATCCCTGTCTTTAAAAAAATTGAGAACATAAGTGACCAATCATGGAAATTTCTAAAATTTAATTATCAAAAAAATAAAAGCAAGTTACTTGTTGGCACAATTAAAGGAATTTATGAAATAAAAACAGACAAGTCTGTTACGGCTGTTGATGAGAATATTGTAAATATTGAAAAATTTTATCAAAAAGACCTTGTTTTTTACTGCTATTCGCTCTATGCTTCAAAAAAACACCCCTCAACAATTTTATTAGGAACAAATAATGGTTTAGTTCCATTAATTTTTAAAAATGGTTTATGGACTTTATTAATGAAGAAATTTGAAAACACAGATTATGAAATAAGAAGTATTGATGAAGATAAACAAGGCGATATCTGGTTAGGCACTTCGTATAATGGAGTATGTAAGATTACTTTTAATACAGATAATAATTATAATATTACTCATTATGACACTTCAACCGGATTACCAACTTTAGAAACTATATTTATTTATAATTTCGATAATAATTTATTATTTGCAACGCCTAAAGGAAGCTATAGGTTTAATAACAAAACAAATACTTTTTACACGGATACTATTTTTTATAATGGCTTTATTGATAGTTCCGGCGTTTTTCGTTGTTCAAAGAGTGCGAAAGGAGATTATTATATGGCTGTAGCTGATGATAAAAGCCATTGGATTGAAAAATTTATTTTGAATAAAAATGATAGATACTCTAAAGAAATCGTTCCTTTTAAAAGTTTGCCTAATTTAACAACAGATGCTATCTATTGTGACCCAGATAATGAAAATATTAGTTGGTTTGGCATTTATTATGAATTATATTGTTATAATAATAATTTTAAGAAAAATTATTACGAAAAATATTATACACTAATAAGAAAAGTTACTCTTGGCGAAGATTCTATTGTTTTTTACGGAACAAATTATACGATAGACAAAGATACTAGTTTAAGAGTTTCATTAAATCAACCAGATGATTTAATTCCTGTTTTAAAATTTCAAAATAATGATATTAGATTTCAATACGCAGCTCCTTTTTTTGAAAAAGAACAAAAAACAACATATAGCTCTTTTCTATATGGATATGAGAAAGAATGGTCAAAATGGAATAGCAAAACAGAGAGAGTTTACACTAACTTAGACGAGGGAGAATATATATTTAAAGTTAAAGCAAAAAATATTTATGGAATTGAGAGTGAGGAGGCAACATATAAATTTATTATTCTGCCACCATGGTATAGAACAATTTTGGCTTATATTTTTTATATTATTGCTTTTATCGTTTTTGTTTGGTTTATAGTTAAATTAAATGTGCGCAGATTAGAACAGGAAAAGATACACTTAGAAGGAATAGTTAAAGAAAGAACCGCCGAAGTAGTCAAACAAAGAGATCACATTGCAGAGCAAAATAAAAGCATTACTGATAGTATTCATTATGCCAGCCGAATTCAAAGAGCTTTATTGCCGGGTGAGAATATTATTAACAAACTGCCTGAACATTTTGTGCTATTTAAACCCCGCGATATTGTTAGTGGCGATTTTTACTGGATGTCGAAAAAAGGAGATAAATTGTTTATCGTTGCTGCTGACTGTACCGGACACGGTGTTCCCGGAGCTTTTATGAGTATGCTTGGTATCTCTTTTTTAAATGAGATTGTTAACGAAAAAGGTGTTGATTTTACTAACATTATTCTCGACGATTTAAGAGAACATGTAATTACTTCTCTTAAACAAGCAGGTGAATCCAGCCAATCTAAAGACGGTATGGATGTTGCTTTTTGTATTATTGATAAAAAAACAAGAAAATTGCAATTTTCAGGTGCTAATAACCCTGTTTATATCATTCGAGAACTTACCCCTGAACAAATTAAACAAGCTGAAACACAAGAAATTGAATTGCCTAAGGGAGTTATGCGAAATGAAAATTATGAGTTAACACAGATAAAACCTGATAAAATGCCCATTGGTATTTATATTAAAAATACACCATTTACTTATAATGAGGTACAATTAATTAAGGATGATAGTTTGTATATTTTTTCCGATGGTTATGTTGACCAGTTTGGTGGTGATAAAGGCAGCAAGTTTATGACAAAAAGATTTAAACGACTATTGCTTAGTGTTCAAGATAAGCCAATGGAAGAGCAAAAAGAAATTCTTGATAAAAATATTGAAGAGTGGAAAGGTGACGACGAGCAAATTGATGATATTCTTGTAATTGGTTTTAAGGTGTAAAGTTCTGAGGACATAAAATAATGAGTTAGTATAGCTGTCGGGTTAAAAAACCCGACAGCTTTTGTTTTAACATAAAACAATCATACTTTTGAAAAAAATATTATCATAATGACAAATAAAAGTATTAAATTTTTTAATACTTTTGCTTTCAATCTTGTAAATGTAAATAAATATGAAAAAAATACTTTTACTAATTATATTTATTCCATTATTTTATTCATGCAGCACTGATTTTGATGTAAATGACGAGTGGCAAGATGTCACAATAGTCTATTGCTTGTTGAATCAGAACGACAGTGTGCATTATGCCAAAGTTAACAAGGCTTTTCTTGGCAATCAGGATGCTTATGAAATGGCAAAACACAGCGATTCTTTGCAGTATAATAGTGATATAAGTGTAACACTCGAACGATGGGAGCAAGGTAAATCAGAAGCATCACAAATTATTTATCTTGAAGAGACTACTGATATTATTAAAGATACATTAGATATTTATGGAAACCCTGGTATTTTTGCCACAGATAATAATTTTATTTATAAAACCAATGAAACACTTTATGATGATAGCGAATATAAATTAGTTATTACAATACCCACTAAAGACGAAATAGTAACATCCACAACAGGATTAATTAGTAAATTTACAGTTTTATACCCTGTTTTAAAACGACCACCGGAAATTCAATTTGAAAAGTATAACCAGCCTTTCAATGTAAAATGGCAATCTGCTGTAAACGGAAGATTATATGTGCTTAAAATTAGATTTAATTATTTTGAGATTGAAAATAATGATACCATAGAAAAACATATTGATTGGGTTTTTCCATCTCAATTATCGAGAAATTTACGTGAAGAAAACGATTTGGCTGACGATATGAATCAATTAGTTAATGGAGAATCGTTTTTTGAGTTCGTTTCTCAAAAAATAGATGAAAATCCAAATGTGACTCGTATTGCTAAAGACCTTGATTTTGTTTTCGATGTTGGAGGAGAAGAATTATATACATATATTCAAGTTAGTAAACCATCAAACAGTATTGCAGAATCAAAACCTGAATATACTAATATCATTAATGGCAAAGGTATATTTTCATGTAAATTCAATAAAACTATTGAACATAAAGAATTATCACCACAATCAATAGACAGTTTAGCTTATGGTAAATATACAAAAGACTTGAGGTTTGTTGATCACGTTGGAGCATTTGATTATTAATTAATTTGTTAGTTTTTCAATTGGTTTAAGTTTGTGCCTTAAACCTTGGAATAATTTACCAATCCGTACCACCACCGCAAAAAGCGGTTGCACAGACTCGTTTCAAATCCTGGAACAAGTTTAAGTTACAAACTTAAACCATAGAAAGAGTAAATAATTTTGCAATGCAAAATTGCTTCGCCATAATGAAATATGCTTCGCATTTCATTTGGTAAACATTTCACGGGTAAATTTTTAACTCATTAATTAGCAATGAATTAAATCTCAAATATTAGATCTTAAATATAAAATTTTATATAATTGCTACTTTACGGATGCACACTAATTAAATTACATGTCTTTTTGTCATTTATTATGACTTGTATTTTTCTTTTTTATATATATAATGCCAATATTACATGAAAATTTATAATATATTATATGGCACAATCATTGTAAAATAATTTTTGATATAAATTTGTAACAAATTAAAATAATTATAAAAAAATGGGTAAAATAATAGGAATTGACCTCGGGACAACGAATTCTTGCGTTGCAGTAATGGAAGGTAATGAACCGGTTGTAATACCAAATGGTGAAGGAAAAAGAACTACTCCTTCAGTGGTAGCTTTTGTTGGAAATGGAGAACGTAAAGTAGGTGACCCTGCTAAACGTCAAGCAATAACTAATTCTCAAAAAACTGTTTCTTCAATTAAACGTTTTATGGGTGAAAGCTATGACAAAGTTACTAAAGAAATTAAGACTGCCTCTTTTACTGTTATTAAAGGGCAAAATAATACACCTCGTGTAAAGATTGACGAACGTCAGTTTTCACCACAAGAAATATCAGCAATGGTTTTACAAAAAATGAAAAAAACTGCTGAAGATTATTTGGGACAAGAAGTTTCTGAAGCTGTTATTACAGTACCTGCTTATTTTAGCGATTCACAACGTCAGGCTACTAAAGAAGCCGGAGAAATTGCAGGCTTAACAGTAAAAAGAATTATTAATGAACCAACAGCCGCTTCATTAGCTTATGGACTTGATAAAAAAGATAAAGACTTAAAAATTGCTGTTTTTGATCTTGGTGGTGGTACTTTCGATATTTCTATTCTTGAATTGGGTGATGGTGTTTTTGAAGTTAAGTCAACAAATGGAAATACTCACCTTGGCGGTGATGATTTTGACCAAGTTGTTATTAATTGGTTGGCTGATGAATTTCAAAAAGACCAAAACATTGACCTTAGAAAAGACCCAATGGCTTTACAACGACTAAAAGAAGCTGCTGAAAAAGCTAAAATTGAGTTATCTAGTGCAAGCACTACAGAAATTAATTTACCTTATATAATGCCTGTTGACGGAGTGCCTAAACACTTAGTTAAAACTCTTACTCGTGCTAAGTTTGAACAATTATGTGATAACTTAATTAACAGTACAATTGAACCATGTAGAAAAGCTCTTTCTGATTCCGGTTTCTCAAAATCTGATATTAATGAGGTAATTCTCGTTGGTGGTTCAACACGTATTCCTGCTATTCAAAAAGTAGTCTCAGATTTTTTCGGTAAAGCTCCTTCTAAAGGAGTAAATCCTGACGAAGTTGTTGCCGTTGGTGCTGCTATTCAAGGCGGTGTTTTAACCGGTGAAGTTAAAGATGTTCTATTACTTGACGTAACTCCTCTTTCTCTCGGTATTGAGACTCTTGGCAGTGTTACTACCCGATTAATTGAAGCTAATACTACTATCCCAACTAAAAAAGCTGAAACTTTTACAACTGCAGTTGATAATCAACCTTCTGTTGAAATTCATGTTTTACAGGGTGAACGTTCAATGGCAAGAGATAATAAAACTATTGTTCGTTTACACTTAGATATTCTTCCACCTGCACTTCGTGGAATACCTCAAATTGAAGTAACTTTTGATATTGATGCTAATGGAATATTAAATGTTTCTGCTAAAGATAAAGGAACGGGTAAATCTCAAAGTATTAGAATTGAAGCTTCTTCAGGTTTAACTGATGAAGAAATAAAGAAAATGAGACAGGAAGCTGAAATTAATGCTGAAAAAGATAAAAAAGAAAAAGAGCAACTTGATAAGATTAATGGAGCTGATAGTTTAATTTTTCAAACTGAAAAACAACTTAAAGAATTTGGCGACAAATTACCGGCTGATAAAAAAGAACCAATTCAAAAAGCTCTCGATAAATTAAAAGAAGCTCATAAAAATCAAGATATTGATGCAATTGATAAGGCAAGTGCCGAATTAAATTCAATATTCCAAGCTGCTTCTCAAGAAATGTATAATGCAAGTCAAGCACAAGGTAACGCACAAGGCGCCCAAAATACTCAAAATGCTGATGCACAACAGAGTTCTGAAAAGAAGAAAGATGATGAAGTAACTGATGTAGATTTTGAAGAGGTTAAATAACTATATACGATCATTTAAGTCATTTATAGTCATTAAATTGTAATTAATTGTCATTGATAGTCATTAATAGTCATTGACAACAAATGTCGGTAAAGTTGAATGACCCCAGTGAAATATCCCGACAATTCGGGAATTCACAGGGCAGGCAACAAATGACCCCGTGAAATATTGCTTCGCCATTGTGAAATATGCTTCACATTTCACTTGGTAAACAATTTCATAGGGCAGGCGGTAAAACAAATTACAAATCACATTACGGCTCTACTGAGCTTGCCGAAGTGCAAAATATAACCACGGCTCGGCTGAGCTCGCCGAAGTGTAAAGTATATTTTTCTTTTTAAGACCGTCCTTTAATCATATTGGACGGTTTTTTTTTATTCTTTCCAAATTAAAAAAAATCTATTTATATACTGTTTTATCATATTATAATTATAGTTATCTTTACTTTTGTATTTTATTAAAAATAAATTGAATAAAAAACGAAAATGAAAAATTTACTACTTGTAATAATATCAATAATTATTTCGTTGAGTTTAAATGCTCAAAATGTTGGACAAAAAGGTAATACTCTGAAAAATTATATTGACATTAATGGCAATAAACAGGGATTTTGGCAAAAGAAGTATTATAACGGAGAAATTAAATACGAAGGTATTTTTAAGAATAATAAACCTGTTGGTGAGTTAAAAAGATATAATGATAAAGGAGAATTAGTATCAATTCAATATTTTTCGGAAAATAATAATAAATCAAAATTTATTTCTTATAATAAAGGTAAGCTTGAGTCTTCAGGTTTCTTCTATAATAAAGAAAAAGATAGTGTTTGGAATTATTATGAACACGATAGTGTGTTGATATTGCAAGAAAATTATTACCGTGGAAAAAAGAATGGATTAACTACATATTATTATACTAATGGAAGTATTTGTGAAAAAATAAATTGGAAAAATGGAGCAAAAGATGGAATAAATAATAAGTACTTTGAGAATGGAAAAGTTAGAATGCAGATGAGCTATAAAAATGGTATGTGCGATGGAAAATTTGTTGCTTACAATGATTCTGCAAGCGTTACCGTACGAGGTGCATATAAAAATGATTTAAGACAGGGGAAATGGGTATTTTATGATGAAAAAGGTCAAGTGAAAGAGAAAGTAAATTACAATAATGGTATTGCTGATAAGCAAGATGAATTAGATAAAAAAGAAACGAAGAAATTAAATGAGCTGGAAAAAAATAAAAATAAATTTAAAGAGCCTAAGGATCAATTAGATGATATGTATAATAATTAGTATTTGCAAGAACTCTGTAATCTGCTCTATTATTGATATTGCAAAATAAAAACCGTCCGCCGACTGGCGGATTGTTCAATTGTTACATTGTTCAATTGCTTGCCCCGTGTGGAGGAACGAAAGTGTCGGGGTTGAAATACAAGTAATATGGAAAATAATAATAGAATCCAGATGGGTCGGAATTGCATTGCTGAAATATCAAGCCATTTAGAGTTTTTTTTAGACATTATTTAATGACTATTTAATGAAGAACAATGTCTTTCACACCATGTAAGGTCTCAACAATTTAGTCCCGATGGGTCAGCGATTTTCTATTGACTATTGATTATTGTCTATTGCCCGCTAACACATTGGTTAATAGCTTTATAATTTTATTTTAGATTTTTAAACATTAAGTCATTGAAATTCAGTATGCTAAAAATAAATAATCAATAGTAAATCATCAATAAAAAATCGCTGATGGGTCGAGATTTCGATAGAGTTCTACAATTTAGCAATATAACAATTTAGCAATATAACAATTTAGCAATATAACAATTTAGCAATATAACAATTTAGCAATATAACAGTTTAACAATATAACAGTTTACTCAATGATTAATAAATTTTTATATAAGTTGTCTTTATTGACAATCCTAATTCTGCTATTATCTGCCTGTGAAAAAAACACCCTAAATGTTGATAATAGCATATCAGACGATTATAGATATTTCCCGTTAAATATTGGCAGTTGGGTTATTTATAATGTTGAAGATATTAATATTGATGAACCTTCTGCTGTTTTTGATACAAATTGTTATCAAATTAAAGAAGTTGTCGATTCAACTTTTCTTGATGAAACAAACAGCGAAACATATCGTATTGAGAGATATTTTAGGCAAGACACCTCTTGCTCATGGCAAATTAAAGATGTTTGGACTGCCCAAATTATTAATAATACCGCACAAAGGGTTGAAGAAAATATTAGATATGTAAAATTGTCATTTCCCTTAAAAATAAATAAAATTTGGAATGGTAATTTATATAATATGCTCGATACATTAAATGAGTTTAATTATGAAATTACTCAACTCGATATCAATGAGGCGATTAATAATATTAGTCTCGATTCTGTTTTAACAGTTACACAAATATTAGATACAAGTTTAATTCATAAAAATTACAGCTATGAAAAATATGCAAAAAATATTGGCTTAGTATTTAAAAAAGATATAAGAATATTATCGAACCAATCAGGGTTCGACCCTTCAGTACCAATTGAACAGCGTATAAAAACCGGAACTGTCTTTACCATGCAAATATTCGATTATGGCGATAATGAATAAATTTTTCAAAATTATTTTCCCAATTATTTTTTTGTGTAATATCAATATTTATGCTCAAGTTTCTGCAAATAAGTATGTTATAACATTTATAGATAAAGACAATAATCCATATTCGGTAAACAGACCAAATGAGTTCCTTTCACAGCGAGCCATAAATAGACGAACAAAACAAAACATAGATATTTTAAAGAACGACTTGCCAATTACTCCTTTATATATTGATAGTTTGCAGCATCTCGGAATAAAAGTATTAAATAAATCAAAATGGTTTAATTCAGTTACGATATTTTCAACAGATTCTTTATTATTAGATACCATTCATAATATTTCATTTATTAAGTGTTTGAAGAAATTTTCATCAATAAAAAATAAAAATTTTGTTTACGATAAGTTTAATAATCGTGTAAATGAAATTGATTATACTTCACCGGACAATAAAATAGGTATTCTTGATTATGGTTTTTCAACAAATCAAATAGAGATGCTAGATGGGCAGATTCTCCATAATCAAGGCTATCAAGGACAGGGAATGCAAATAGCAGTAATCGATGCAGGATTTTATCATGTCAATTCATTGCCTGCGTTTGATAGTTTGAGAGCTAATAATCAGATACTTGGCACAAAAGATTTTGTTGATGGTGGTTATAGTGTTTATGAAGATCATTATCACGGAATGGCTGTCTTATCAATTCTTGCAGGAAATATTCCTCATACATTTATTGGCACCGCACCAAAAGCAAAATACTGGTTGCTCCGCAGCGAAGATGTATATTCTGAAAGTTTAATTGAAGAAGAAAATTGGATTTCGGCTGCTGAATTTGCCGATAGCGTTGGTGCTGATATTATTTCATGTTCGTTGGGTTATTCTGTTTTTGATGATCCTGCTCAAAATCATACTTATGCTGATATGGATGGCAAAACTACAATAATATCAAAAGCTGCAAACATTGCTGCAAGTAAAGGAATATTAGTGGTTAATAGTGCAGGTAATGAAGGAAATAATTCATGGAAGTATATTACTGCACCATCAGATGCTGATAGTGTTTTGTGTGCCGGTGCTGTTGATGAGAATGGTGACTATGCAACATTTAGCTCACAAGGACCTACTTCTGATGTAAAAATTAAACCCAATATTGTTTCACAAGGGAAAAATACTGTTTTTCAAGGTTCTGACGGGAAATTTTACACTGGAAGCGGTACATCTTTTTCAACCCCAATAATTGCAGGTCTATCAGCTTGTTTGTGGCAAGCTCATCCAAATGTTAATAATATGCAAATTTTTAATGCTATTGTTCAAAGTGCAAACCATTTTAAGAATCCTAATAATAAAACAGGATTTGGAATTCCAAATTTTGAAGTTGCCAACCTTATGCTGATACACAGCATTGATTATAATGATTTTGAAAATGAAAATCTTATTAGTGTTTACCCAAACCCGTTTAAAGATTTTTTAAATTTTGATTTTTATTCAGTCGATAATGATAAGATTATTATTGAGTTATATAATGTTTTAGGACAAAAAGTTTTATTTAATAAATACGATTTAACATTCACTTTATATAATAAAATTAGAATTGATTTAAGTAATTTAAGAAAAGGAATTTATTTTTTGCGTGTAGCATCAACAAATAAATTATATAAGAAAAAAGTAATTAAACAGTAGAGACGCACTGCGTGCGTCTTTACATAAGAAAAAAACATAGAGGGGCAAGGCAATGCATTGTCTTTACATAAATATCTAATCAATATATGCAAAATAAAGCCATAACATTATCAGAATTAAACAATAACATTAAAAAAGCAATAAAAAATGCTTTTGATACTTCTTATTGGATAATTGCTGAAATTAGTGAGATTAATATTAATCGTACAGGCCATTGTTATTTAGAGTTGATTGAGAAAGATGAATTTTCTGATAAGATAACAGCAAAATCACGTGCAACTATATGGGCTTATACTTTTCGAATGATAAAACCATATTTTGAAACTTCAACAGGAAGAGAATTATCAGCAGGATTAAAAATAATGGTTAATGGAACTGTTGAATTTCACGAGATATATGGAATGAGCTTAAATATTATTGATATTGAGCCGACATATACTATTGGTGATTTAGCAAAAAAACGTTTAAATATTATTAAAAGGCTTGAAGATGAGGGCGTTATTAATATGAATAAGGAGTTGGAAATTCCGGTTGTTGCACAAAAAATTGCTGTCATTTCGTCAGATACTGCCGCGGGTTATGGCGATTTTGTTAATCAATTAGAGAATAGCGATAATGGATATAAATTTTATTATAAACTTTTTCCCGCATTAATGCAAGGCGATAAAGCCGAAGATTCTATTATAAATGCTTTAAATAAGATTTATCAATATGAGGATTTTTTTGATGTGGTTGTTATTATTCGCGGTGGAGGTTCAAAATCCGATTTAAGTTGTTTCGACAGCTATTGGTTGGCTTATAATATTACACAGTTTCCCTTGCCAGTTATTTCGGGTATTGGTCATGAGCGTGATGATACTATTGTTGATATTGTTGCAAATGTAAAAGTTAAAACGCCAACTGCCGCAGCCGAATTTTTAATCTCACGCATTGAGAGTTTCGATGAATATTTATATGATTTACAAAATGATTTTGTTAATAATGTTAATGATTTTATTAATAACAAGATAACAGAATTAGATTATCTGAAATATAAATTTTTACCTCTTGTTAAACAAATTATTCAAACAAACAGAAATAATTTATTCATATATACTAATAGTCTTAAAAATTCAATAACAAATTATTTTGAAAAACAAGACACAAATTTAAATCAAAATGCTGTCAATATTTATTATCAAATTAATAATCTAATTTCTAATAAAGAACATAATCTGTCATTTTTGGTAAGAAGTTTTAAAAATATTGTAAATAATCGATTCTTAAATGAAGAGCAAACACTTAAAATTTATGAAAATACTGCCGAATACTCAAATCCCGTTCATATTCTAAAAAAAGGATATTCAATAACATATAAAGACGGAGAACTAATAAAATCTGCAGAGCAGCTTAATAGACAAGATGTTATAACAACAAAATTTTATAAAGGGCAAGCAAAAAGTAAAATTATTGATTTAAAAAAATAACAATTTAATATGAAAATATTGAGAAATGACGTATTTTTATTGACAAATAATTACAATTGGCAATAATTGCTAAAAAAAACAATATGTGAAATTTCTGTTAAATAATTAAAAAATTGTAAATTTGTTAAAAAGAATATAATGACGACCCTTCAACTAAAAAATGCTTTAATCCAAAGGATTTCCGAGATTGAAGATAAATCTTTTCTCGAAGCTGTTAAAACAATTTTAGATGCAAAATCAGAATCTAAAATCATCAATCTGACTCAGGAACTTACAAATGAAATTATGGCTTCAAAAAAAGAAATTGAACAAGGAATATTTATTGAAAACGACCTTTTCGAAAAAGAAATTGAAGAATGGATAGATAAAAAATAATTTGGTCAAACAAAGCCAAAATTAAAAGATACGAAATCCTTAAATTTTATTCTTTTTTATGAATTAAACAAGAATATTATTATAGTGCATTACATCTGGGATTCAAGGCAAAATCATAA
>JAUVJB010000065.1 GCA_030592465.1 Bacteroidota bacterium
CAACAAATATATCTGCTCAAAAAAATGTAGAATTTGACAAAAATAATTTCAGATATAATAAAGAAGGTTTTAAAAGAGCTTATAGTAATTTGAAAGAGGGAAATAATTATTTTGAAGACGAGAAATATTTTTTAGCTTTGGAAGTATATTTAAAGGCTAATCATTTCAACTCAAATAATGCAACACTTAACTATAGAATAGGTGTTTGTTATTTACAATCAGTTCAAAAAACTAAATCAATAGATTTCTTAAAAAAAGCATATAGCTTAAATAGAAATGTTGATCCTGAAATTGACTTAATGTTGGGCAGGTCATATCATCTTAATTTTGAATTTGATAAGGCTATTGAAGAATATAAAGCGTATAGAAATTCTTTATCTTTTGGTCAATTACAAAAAAAAGGAATTGTTATTGATAAATATATTGATGAATGTAAAAATGGTAAGCAATTAACTAAGTCTCCTGTCCGTGTTTATATTGACAATCTTGGCAATATAGTTAATTCATCATATAGTGACCACAGCCCTGTAATTTCTGCCGATGAAGAAACAATGTTTTTTACATCAACAAGGGAAAATTCTGTTGGCGGTAAAAAAGATGTTTATGATCAACAGTATGATGAAGATATTTATGTTACTCGTAATCATAAAGGTAAATGGAGTAATCCCCATAATATGAGAGACCCTTTAAATACTTCAAAAGATGATGCTACTGTTGGCTTATCTTCTGACGGACAACAATTATTAACTTTTAACGGGAGAAAAAATGGTGGTGATATTCAAATTGCTTACCTTAACGGTGTTACATGGTCGTCTCCAAAATCATTGCCTAAATCAATAAACACCTCATATCACGAATCATCTGCCTGTTTTTCATCAGATGCAAGTATTATTTATTTTGTAAGCGATAAATCTAATGATAATTATGGAGGAAGAGATATTTTTTATTGTAAAAAAGATAGAAACGGCAGATGGGATGATGCTATAAATATTGGACCTGTTATTAATACAAAATATGACGAAGATGGTGTTTTTATGCACCCTGATGGCAGAACCATGTATTTTAGTTCAAAAGGACATAACTCTATGGGTGGGTTCGATATTTTTATATCAACAATGGATGATAGAGGAATATGGAGCGAACCTGTTAATTTAGGTTCCCCTATTAATACACCCGATGATGATTTATGTTTTGTTCTTTCGGCAAGTGGTAAACATGGTTATTATTCGTCAGAACGAGATGGTGGATTTGGTCGCTCAGATATTTATATGGTAACTTTTTTAGGTCCTGAAAAACCACTTGTTCAAAGCAATGAAGATAATCTTATTGCAAGCATTGCTAACCCAATTACAGAAACTGTTGTTGAAGCAACTGTTGAGATTAAAAAATCAGATTGACAATTGTTAAAGGTACGGTTAAAGATGCTATTACTTTAAATCCTATTACTGCTCAGATTGAAATTGTTGATAATGATAAAAATGAAATTGTTTCAAATTATGTAACGAATAGCGAGTCCGGAAAATATCTAATTTCGTTGCCATCAGGTAAAAATTATGGGATGACAGTTAAAGCAGAAAATTATTTATTCCACTCTGAAAATTTTAACATACCGCAAGCAACAGCTTATCAGGAAATTAATAAAGACATATTATTAAATAATATTAAAAAAGATGCAAAGATTATTTTAAGGAATGTTTTCTTTGACCTTGGTAAAGCAACATTACGACCTACTTCTTATGCTGAACTTGGTCGTTTAACAAAGTTACTTAATGATGTTCTTACTTTAAGAATTGAAATATCAGGTCATACTGATAATACCGGTTCATTACAAACGAATAAAAAGTTATCAGAATCAAGAGCTAAATCTGTTGTCGATTTCTTAATAACTGAAGGTGTTGATTCAAGTCGCCTTGAATATAAGGGATATGCTTACTTCCAACCTGTTGCTTCTAATGACACAGAGCAGGGACGACAAGAAAACAGACGTGTTGAATTTAAAATATTAAGTGAATAAAAAGGAAGGTTCTATAAACCAACGGGTTAACCCGTTGGTTTTTATCCTTTCGCTCTTTCGGATTTATAATCCGAAAGTTCTGTTTACTTCAGTTTATTTAGGCTTTCGGATTATAAATCCGAAAGAGCGGTGTTCAATGTTTAATAACATTATAAACATATAGAAAATAAAATTTATTAATTTTGTTTTCATAATATATAAAAAAATAAAATATTTATAAAATAATGAAAAATACAGCGTTTACTAAATTTCATGAACAATTAGGTGCTAAAATGGTACCTTTTGTAGGTTTTAATATGCCTATTCAATATCAAAGTATTCCAGAAGAACATATGATTGTTAGAGAAAAACTTGGCGTTTTTGATGTTTCTCACATGGGAGAATTTTGGGTTACAGGGCAAAAAGCTTTTAGCTTTATTCAAAAGGTTACTACAAACGACCTTGCATTATTATTCGATGGTAAAGTGCAATATTCTTGCTTTCCAAATGGCAAAGGTGGTATTGTTGACGATTTACTTGTTTATCGTATTAATGAAGAAAAATATTTACTTGTTGTTAATGCTGCTAATATTGATAAAGACTGGAACTGGTGTGTTAAAAATGCAAAATCAATGGGTCTTGAAGTAGGTAAAGATATTGTTAATGTATCTGATAATATTTGCCAATTAGCAATTCAAGGACCTCTTGCTTTAAAAGCTATGCAAAAGTTAACAAAAGAGAGTGTTATTGATATGGAATATTATACTGTGAAGATTATTGAATTTGCAGGTATCAAAAATGCAATCGTTTCAACAACAGGATATACAGGTTCCGGAGGTTGCGAAGTATATGTACCAAACGAATATGGCGAAAAATTATGGAAAGCTGTTTTTGAAGCAGGCGAAGAGTTTGGAATTAAACCCATTGGCTTAGGTGCTCGTGATACTCTACGTATGGAAATGGGATTTTGCTTATACGGTAATGATATTAACGATACAACATCTCCTATTGAAGCCGGTTTAGGTTGGATTACCAAATTTAACGCCGGTAATAATTTTATCGATAGAGAATATATGGAAAAACTTAAAGCTGAAGGTGTTTCTCATAGACTAAGAGGATTTGAAATGATTGATAGAGGCATTCCTCGTCAACATTATGAGATTGTTGATGCTGAGGGTAATAATATTGGTGAAGTTACATCAGGCACAATGTCGCCGGCTCTTAAAAAAGGTATTGGTATGGGATATATTAATAAAGGTTTTAGTAAATTTGGAACAGAAATTTATATCAAGGTAAGAAACAAACAACTTAAAGCTGAAGTTGTAAAATTCCCTTTTTATAAACAATAGGGTATTGTTATAGTGATAAAAAATAGCATAAAAGAATTTTCTTTTATGCTATTTTTGTTTTAACTAAAGAAATATTCACGAACTAAAATTATTACTATTAAAATTTAAAGGTAAAAGTTGTTTGGCATTATCAATAATTAAAATTTTATTTTCGCCAATTAAAATTATTTTAATTGGTAAGTGAAAACGCATTTCACTTTCTAACAAAACCTGTCTGCAAGAGCCGCAAGGTGGTACAGGCTCATTAAGTAATTTTGAATTAACATAAGCACATACTGCAATAGTTTTAACAGGCACATCAGGATATTCTGCATTTGCATAAAACATAGCAACTCTTTCTGCACATAAACCTGAAGGGTAGGCTGCATTTTCCTGATTATTTCCTTGTATTGTTTCACCGGTTTCGAGTAAAACACAAGCCCCTACATTAAATTTTGAATAAGGTGCATAAGCTTTTTGTGCGGCTTGTTTTGCTTTGTTTATAATTTCAATATCTTCTTTTGATAGTTCATCAATTGAATCGTATTCGTGTATAATTGTTTTTATCTCTTTAGTACGCATATTATGTATTTTAGTTCTTTTTTAATTTAAGCGGGTAATCAAATTTGCCACCCTTTTTAAATGCTAAAGTTTTAATTGTTTATTGATTATTGATTATTATTGATTCATAAATCTAAAGGCTAAAGTAAAAAGTAAAAAGTAAAAAGTGAAAAGTATTTCAAAATTATTTTTTTGTTTTTGTTTTAACACATATTGAACTTAAAATATTTTTTAGCTTTAATATTCTTTTACTAAATTATCATTTCATCATTTAATTTGCCTGCCCCGTGAAATTGCGAAGCAATATTTCATTGGGGTCATTTTTTTTGCTTTATACTTTGATTTTTTAGCCTTTAGCCTTTTCATTTTAGCCGTTTACTCACTCTAAATCATACAAAATCCGAATATATATACTGATATTCTAATAATTTGTTTCAAACAAGATTGACAAATTTATTAAAAATAAGCAAATTTTTAGCAAGTATGATATTTTTTTGACGATTAGTGATAATTTTTTGAGAAAAAAATATCATAATAGAGTTTACTGTATGAAAATTTTTAATTTTGTAGCTAAACTATTTTTATGAGTTATAGGCTAAATATATTATTGTCAGTTATTTTTGTTTTTCATGGCATTGCTTTTTCGCAATCAAATTCACGACGTGTTACTATTGGTGATTATATAAAACAATATAACAGACTTGCCACAAAAGAGATGAAGCGAACAGGTGTGCCTGCCAGCATTACTCTTGCACAGGGTATTCTTGAGTCTGATAATGGAAATAGCACACTTGCAAAAAAAGCTAATAATCATTTTGGTATTAAGTGTCATTCAAATTGGGATGGTAAGAGAATTTTTCACGATGACGATAGAAGAAAAGAATGTTTTAGAAAATACAGAACTGTTTATGAATCTTACAAAGATCATTCAGATTTTATAAAAAACGGACAACGCTATCAATTTCTTTTTAAATATAGAACAACTGATTATAAACATTGGGCAAAAGGGTTGAAAAAAGCCGGTTATGCAACAAATAGACATTACGATAAGCTGTTGATTAAAATTATTGAAGATAATCGGTTATATGTTTATGATTCAAGAAAGAAAGTGAATAGAAACATCGAAGATGATGAAAATCCTCCAGTTAAATTAGCCGATATTGATGATTTATATATTGATCCTTTTAAAAGCGATGTAAAGCAAAGAAACAGAATAAATTATATAATTATTGAAAAAGGTAATACTTTTTATTCGTTGGCTAAGAAATATGATGTTATGCAATGGCAATTGTATAAGTATAACGAGTTTACTGAAGATTCTGTTTTAAAAGTCGGTCAGATATTATATCTTCAACCAAAACGAAACAGAGCTGATGTCAGACATAAATATCATACTGTAAAAGAGGGAGAAACAATGTATTCAATTTCACAGTTGTATGGTATTAAATTGAAAAAATTATATAAAAAGAATTTAATGAAAATGGGAGAGGAGACCAAGGTTGGAGAAAAATTATGGTTGAGGCGAAAAAAAAGAAAATAAATTATAATGACCATTCACTGTTTAAGTATATAATAAAATAATGGTTATATAGTTTTATTGCTCAATTGTTAAATTGTTAAATTGTTGAGTCCTCTCCGAAAAACAGGTAGAGCGTCATTGCAACCCGCCAGCTGGAGGAGAAGCAATCTGTAAATCAAAGGATTGCTTTGTCGTTCCATGTTAAATGTTGCTTCACACGCTCTTTCGGATTTGCAATCCGAAAGTCTAAATAAACGAAAGTAAAACAGAACTTTCGGATTGCAAATCCGAAAGAGCAGGGGTTTTTTTAAGTATTAAATCATTAAAATTCAGCATACTAATCCGCCAGCTGGCGGAAATCAATAGTCAATAATCAATAGTCAATAGAAAATCTTTGAGTAGTTGGGATGAACGATTATAAATTATAATATTGAATAATTCTCTATTTTAAATCCTCTTAATAATTCTTTTGTGTTGTGGCGTTTTTTATCTTGCAATTGAAGTTCTTCAATGCTTATAAATCCATCTTTAACAGCTATTTTTAAATAATTTTTATTATCAGATATTATTTTACCCTGCATAAAAGAATGTTTTTCAAAGATAGGTAAAGTTTTGAAAATTTTTAAGGATAATTTTTTATTGTCGGCTGATATAATTTCTGTAAAAGCAGCAGGGTAAGGGCTTAAACCTCTAACAAAATTGAAAATGTTTTTAACATCATTATTCCAATCAATTTTACAATCTTGTTTAAATATTTTAGGGGCTGTTTTTATTTCATTAGATTTATTGAGTAATTTTTTTTGTTCAACTTTAGGATAATTATTTTGTTCAATTGCATTAAGTGTTTTCAACATTAATTTAGCACCAACATTCATAAGTTTATCGTGAAGAGTTTCGAAGTTATCGGCTTCATCAATAATAATTTTTTCTTGAAAAATAATATCACCGGAATCAATTTTGTGCTTCAAAAAAAAAGTACTTACTCCTGTTTTTTTTTCCCCATTAATAATAGCCCAATTTATAGGAGCAGAACCACGATATTGCGGTAGCAAAGATGCATGTAAGTTTACCGAACCAAGTTTTGGCATATCCCAAACAATTTCAGGCAACATTCTAAATGCAACAATTACTTGTAAATCAGCATTTAATTTGCGAAGTTGCTCTATAAAATCAGGATTTTTAAGGTTAGTTGGTTGTAAAATTTTAAGCTCTTTTTGTAAAGCGAATTTTTTTACGGCTGATTGTTGTATTTTTTTTCCTCGTCCTGCAGGTTTATCAGGCGATGTTATTACTCCGACAATATTATAATTATTTTCAATTAAAGTTTTGAGCGTTTCAACAGCAAAATCAGGAGTGCCCATAAAAATAATCCGCAAGTTCCTTTTGCTCATCTTTATTAATAAGTTTTAAATGTTTAATATTAAGCATCCTTTTCGAAAAGTCTTTTTTTTACCGCAAAGACACAAAGGATAAAATGTTGAAAATAAACTCTTTATGATAGTATGACACTGGTTTAAGTTTGTACCTTAAACCATTCTATTTTTGCTTGATTGGATTAATCCCGATGCTTCGGGATTAATCCATATTTTGAGCATTTTTTTGACAAGAGTAACGAAAAAAACGGACATTCCGGACAAACACTAATTATTCAGTTCAAAGCATCTTACCCAATCAATATCCAATGATGCAGGTAATTTACTGTCATCAATATCAGTCAGTATTGTTGAACTTAATAATAAATACATAGGCTCAACGGGAATGCCTTCAGTTTGTGTTTTAATTATCACATTATTTATTTTCCAAACTAATTTTTTAGGAGTCCACTCAAGTGAGTAAATAAAATATTTATCACAAAAACGATCTGCACTAATTTTAGAACTATTATTATTAAATTTTTGTTGAGCAGTATTCCCCCAATAGTTTGTCATTAATAGTTTGTTTTTATTATTATATTTAAAGATATCAATTTCAGGAACGATTTTATCAGAACGCATCCAAAACGCATGTTGCACAGGGAATGTTTTATTTATTTTAATTTTTGCCTCAAATAGTCCGTACTTTTGTCTGAAACTATGAGCAGTATTTATTAAACCTGAAGTATAATTAAAATCTTTTTGGATAAATCCGAGTTGTTCATTCCATACTTTACCTTTAATATTTTCTTTTTTTGTGATAATACTTAATTTACTGTCGTTAATTTTAATATTTCTACCATCGGTAAAAAATTGTTTTTCATTTTTTGTTACGTAATTTTGATTTAAAAGAATTTTGCCCCACAAATAATTTGTAATCCATTTGTCAGTGTCTAAGTCAGAAGCAACAAAGTCGTCTTCAAAAGTTAAATCCCATTTTTTAATTTCATCAAATTTTTTTGAGCCAATTAAATTAGAATACCACTTAAATTTGTCTGAAGCTTTTAATTCAAAGTATTTTTGTTCTTTTTTATATTCTTCGGTTTTTTCAAATTTCTTTTTATCTTCCATATACTCTTTAAAATTTTTAAATTTCTGAGTGTCTATGAAATTTTTAAGTTCTTCATAGTCAGCAATTTCTTTTGAGCCGTCAAGATTTAAAAATTCATTATATTTTTTTGATTGTTTAAATTTAAAGTAATTAACAATTTGCGATGATTTTTTTATTTCATTGTATTCTTCAAATTTTTTATATTCATCGGTATTTTCAAACTCAAGAGAGTGAAGCAAATCTTTAAATTCTTGTGAAGTAACATAATTTTCAAGTTCTTCATAATCGGTTATTTCTTTTGACCCGTCAAGTTTTAAAAATTCGGCATATTTATTTGAATTGTTAAACTTATAATATTTAACAATTTGTGATGATTTTTTTAATTTATTGTATTCTTCAGATTTTTTATATTCGTCGGTATTTTTAAACTCAAGCGAGTAGAGTAAATCTTTAAATTTTTGTGAAGTAACATATTCTTCAAGTTCTTCATAATCAGTTATTTCTTTTGACCCGTCAAGATTTAAAAACTCATTATATTTTTTTGATTGTTTAAATTTAAAGTAATTAATAATTTGCGATGATTTTTTTAACTTATTGTATTCTTCAAATTTTTTATATTCATCGGTATTTTCAAACTCAAGAGAGTGAAGCAAAGTTTTAAATTCTTGTGAAGTAACATAATTTTCAAGTTCTTCATAATCGGTTATTTTTTTTGACCCGTCAAGTTTTAAGAATTCGGCAAGGTGTTTTGAGTTTTTAAATTTATAATATTTTTTTAAGTCTGATGATTTTTCTAATTGTTTGTATTTTAATAGTTTATTGTATCCATCACTTGATTGAAATTCTTTTGATTTTTTTTGTTCTTGAAATTCTTTTGAGTTGACAAATTTTTCAAGATCTTCGAATTCCGTTAATTTCTCAGAATTATTTATTGTCTGATAATTTTCAATATCTTTTGATTTTTTTGTTTTATAGTAATTAACTATATGTCTATCTTTTTTTAGTTTGTTAAAATCATTAAGTTTATTTTGTTCGTTAAGTTTATTTTGTTCTAATGTTTTTTTAAATTCAATAAACTCATTAGAGTTAATATAGTTTTCAAGTTCTTCGTATCTTTTTAATTTGTCGGAACTGTCGGTTTTTTTGTATTCGTCAAACTCGGTTGAATTTTTAAGTTTATAATAATCAATAATTTTTTTTGATTTTTTCAGCTTATTATAATTATTGAGTTTATTTTGTTCGTCAAGTTTATTTTGTTCTAATGTTTTTTTGAATTCAATAAACTCATTAGATTGAATATAGTTTTCGAGTTCTTCATATTTTTTTAATTCATCGGAGCTGTCGGTTTTTTTGTATTCGTCAAACTCGGTTGAATTTTTAAACTTATAATAATTAACAATTTTTTTTAATTTCTTTATTTTTTTATAATCATTAAGTTTGTTTATTTCTTCTGATTTGTTTTTTGCTAAATCGTCTTTAAATTTTTTAAATTCTGTTGAGTTAAAATAATTTTCGAGTTCGGTATAATGTTTAAGCTCATCAGAGGCAGAAAAATCGTTAAATTGTTTAAGTTCGTCAGATGTTTTTAATTGATAATAGTTGATAAACTCAGCTGTTTTTTTAAGTTTATTATACAGAGTATATTTCTGATATTCTTCGGTATCTTTAAAATTTAATTTCTCAAGTTTTTCTTTCAACTCTTTAAATTCGTTAGAGTTAAGATATTCTTCGAGTTCTTTAAATTCTTTTAGTTCATCTGAATTTTGGAACTCGGTAAATTCTTTCAATTCTTTAGTTAAAGAGTTCCATTTAGCTTCAATATCAGTTGTTTTTGGTATTAAACCAAAAGTTGATAATATAGAAATTTTTAAATTTGCCATTTGTCAAATATTAAATTTGATAATTTAATTTTAAAGATAAAAGAATTTTTTCAAAAAAAAAATATATATATATATTATGCACTTTTAGGTAATGAAAATGTAAAAGTACTGCCTTTATTTATTTCACTTTCAACCCAAATTTTACCACCGCAATTTACAATAAATTCTTTACATAAAATCAGACCTAACCCGGTACCTGTTTCGTTTAAAGTACCAACTGAAGTTGGATTTGAAGTTATTTTAAATAGTTTTGAAATATTTATTTGTTTAATACCGACTCCATCGTCAATAACACTAATTTCAATATTGCTGTTTGTTTCTTTTGCCTTAATTTTTATTTCTCCGTTTTTGTTTGTAAATTTTATTGCGTTTGTTATCAGGTTTCTAACAATCGTTGAAGTCATGTTTTCATCGGTTTGCACGTAGGTATTAGGTTTTACGAATGATTGTAAATTAATATTTTTATTTGTAGCACTTGCTTCAGTTAGTTCAATATTATCGTTAATGAGTTGAGAAATATCAGTTTTATTAATTATTACTTTAAGCCTGCCTGTTTGTGATCTTGACCATTCTAATAAATTTTCTAATAAATTGAAAGCTTTGTTTGAGAATTCAGTTATCTGTGAAATAAAAAATTTTCTTCTTTCATCATCTAAATTATCATAGGTTGTTGATAAAAGGTCGGATAAGCTAATTATGGTACTAAAAGGGTTACGTAAATCATGTGCAATGATGCTGAAAAATTTATCTTTAGTTTCGTTTACTTTTTGTAGTTCATACCGTTGTCTTTCTATTTCAAGATTTTTTTTCGATAAATTTTCTTCTAAAACATTATAATTGCGTAAACGTTTAGTTAATGATTTTAGTATTGCTTTTGTAACTTCCGGTTTATTAGCAGAAATTTTATTGAAGTCATCTTGATTTAGTTTTAATAAATGAGTTTTAACTAATGCAGTTACAGATGCTGATCTTACAGATGAATCAATTAATGAATATTCCCCAAAGAACTTATTTTCACCTAATGTGGCAAATTCATAGCCTTGGTTGTGAATAATTACTTTTCCTTCAATAATGATGTATAAAGCATGTTGATTATCACCTTTTTTAAAAAGAGTATCTCCTTGTTCAAGAGTTATCTCATTACATTTTAGGGCAAAGTCATGCAATATGTTTTCATTTGTTCCCGAAAACAAAACAACGTTTTTTAGTAATGAAACTCGATGTTTAATATTATCGTTTTGGTAAAATACTGTCATAAACTAAATTAATAAAAACAAAGACTAAAATCATAGGTTATAATCAATTTGCAAGATAATAGTTTAAAATGATAGATACAAATTGTTTCAATTATTTAATATTTCTTCAGCTGTCATATAACCGTGAGCAGTTGCATATATTATTGACCGGGTTGCACCGGAACAATCGCCGATAAATTTTAAATTATTAAATTTATTGTTATTAATTTTGTTTGAATAAAATTTTATTTCAGGTGCATAAACAAGGTTGTCGGGATTTGCAATACCTGGAATTACTACATTAAGATTTTCAATAAAATCAACAATACTCTCAATAATTCTTCGCGGAAAAGCCAGATTTATATCTCCTAAAATAAATTTGTTTTTATCTAAAGTAGGAAACACTCTATATAAATTTTTTGTTCTTTTTGAGTCTTTAAAATGTTTATAAGTTTGAAGAATAACTTTATTTTCACCTGCAAGAATGTTTGTTAGTTTTGCTATGTGAGAGCCATAGCCAATTGGGTCGTTAAATGGTTGCGTGAGTTTAACGGTTGTTAAAACTGCAAAGTTGGTATTTTTGCTTTTTTCTTTTAATTTGGCATGACCGTTAACAGTACAAAAATCACCGTAATTTTCAGTAACAACAAAACCTGACGGGTTGTTGCAAAATGTGCGAACCATGTATCCTGTTTTACTTTTATACTTTACTTTAAATTCGTACATTTCTTTGTTTAATTCTTCTACAATATGATTTGGTAATTCATAACGGATACCAATATCAACATTTGTGTTATCGAGAATTAAATCGGGATGTTTTTTTGCAAGATTATCAACTAATTTATGTCCGCTACGTCCAACGCCAATTACAACTTTATCGAAAGTATCGGTATCGTTTAAAATGATTTTTCCACTTATGGGGCTTACTTTTGTTATTTCAGCATTGAAATGAAAATGAACATTTTTATGTGAATTAAAATCTTCATATATATTATACAAAACTTGCTTAAGTTGGTCAGTACCAATGTGATAGAAGTCAGCACTTACAGGTAGAAAGCCTTTTTCATAGAATTTTTTATAATATCCGTCATTACTAAAAGATCTACCTGTTTCAACAGTTTTTGTGTCTGAATGGTCAATATAATAGTCAACTAATTGTTTTTGCAGTTTCAGGTCAACATCTAAGTCGCCACCCATTCCTTTTGATACAAATAGTTTACCATCGGCACGAATGCCTGAAATACTGGATGAATATATATCCTTGCTTTTTTCAAAGATATGTAATTCATTATCAGTATTTTTCATCTTCTCTATAAACCCTATAGCCGCAGCTCCAAAACCAACAATTGCAATTTTCATTTTAATGATATTTATGAATTTACATTTTTAACAAGACAAAAAGACAAAATACAAAAAAAATTTCATTTATAACTTTACAAACTTGAGACTAGTCCGAAAACTAAAATTATCAATTTATAGCCGATTAGCGGTTTTGTAATAGACTGACGTACAGATTTATAGCTTTTCGTCTGTTTATAAAATTAACCGCTTATCGGCTTTTCGGAGTGGACTCAAACTTTAACAGTTTTAAACGCTGTCAGGAGCTCCGCATTCTGACAGGTTTTGTCATTGCCTAAATATATTGACCGAATTTGAGTTATTAATAAACCAAAAAAAGATGTCAATATGGCAACACTACAAAAATACAAAAAATTAAGTGTAAGAGAAAGACAAAATCGTTATTTTAGTAAAGATTTTAAGCGCAAGAAAGTATCAGAAATTGAACGTAATATTACTACGATAGCAGAAATATGCAAGGAATATCAAGTAAGTAGAACAGCGGTAAGTAAATGGCTTTAAAAATGGCATTATGCAACAGGAATTTAAGGAAAGTATCTAATTTAATTTTTCATTCAGATGGAGGAGGACAATACTATTGCAAAGAATTTGTAGCATTGACAAAAGAATATGGGATAAAAAAACAGTATGGGTAAAACAGCCTATGAGAATCCTCATGCAGAGCGAGTTAACGGTATAATAAAGAATTACTATTTAATTCCATATAAACCAACTAATTTTAAAGAGTTAAAAAAAATGTTAATAAAAGTTGTATATTTGTATAACAATTCTAGACCACATGAATCGCTGAATGGACTTAGTCCTCATGAGTTTCTTAACCAGATTGATAAAGGGTTATTAACAAAAATATGGGTTATTAATAAAAAGAAAAAAGTAAGCAAAAAAGAAAAAGTCAACATATTTATTACATAATTAAAATTAAAAAAAGACAAAAAACGGTCAACGTTATTCAGGCATGGTCAAACATTAAACATTAAACATTAAACATTAAACTTTAAACATTAAAC